>CAZAMY010000041.1:0-10705 GCA_964485995.1 uncultured Sediminispirochaeta sp. | reverse complement strand
TTACAGCGCTTAAACACACCCACTTTCTCACCATCACCAATTCCTCGCTATTTCTATTTCAATATAAGGTTCCGGAATTCCAAGTTCCAGAGATTCCAATCCAGCCATTTTAAGATAAATACCATCATGTCTATGATAATGAGCTTTTACAAACACATCCGTAATATCAATTTCTTTTGGGCCAGTATCTGTAGCACTAAGGGGATATTCAGAAAATACTGTTCTATCCACAGTAAATCCATACAAACCAATATAATCTGACAATGTTCCAGAAGTTTCTTCAACGTAAGATCTCATTGGATAGATTATCAGTGAATCTGGGTTAGCTGGACCAGTGTTTACTTCAATGAACAGCTTTGCAGAAATTATTTTTTCGTCATCCCATATATCATCAAAATAGTATATCATTGTTTGAGTATCTGAAATTATTAAGGGATAAGCAGCAGTGGTAATTGTAGTTGCAGCAGGAAACGGAGGTGGTGGCGGTGGTGGCGGTGGCGGCGTGGCGTCAACAGATATCGAGGTTATTGGAGTTAAACCTGGTCTAGTTGAAAACTCAAACCCCTCCATGTATATAGAAGTATATATTGGCCCCACCCAGCGGCCGTCTTTCTCGTGCGCATACAAGGCAAAGTAATGTTCCCGGTCGCTCTTGAGGTCTGAGAAGGTAGTCGCCCACAACGGATTCGTTGCCGGGTCCCAGTTTTTTATCTCGAACACCTTGCCGCCGAGCCTACTGTCGGGATAATTGCCGCGATTATGTTTGATTACAATTTCATCGTATACCGGTTCTAAACCCCGGACTTTTCGCTCTAGATCGTACCAGTCCCAGACAACCCGCACCGTTCCATCGTCAATTATACCCGCTTTTAGAGGACCAAACGCCTGATTCGGATCATCCGGGTTGTGGTTAAAAGCCGGCAACAATACAAACACATCGCACGCGGTAAAAAGAAAAACAACTATAGCAAAGATTCCTGTTAATTTAAGAAATGTCTTCATATCTACCTTCGCACCTCGAACGATACCGTAATACCCCTATGAGCCGGAGCAACAGCTACTGCAAACGGCGCCTCCCGCCGGTCTGCATCGGCGACCTTATCGGAAGAGCGATTCACAATAGCTCTAGTTGAAAGAACTGCTGCAGTTGAGTACATTGCCAAGGCGCTCAAACCGGCGGTCAAAGCATACGTTTTGTACATCGGTGAAGGATCGGCTTCAGGGTTGCCGAATGGCGAATTTGCTGAAATGGAGGATTCGATCGCCTGAGTATATAAATTGAGCGCCACCTGAGTAAGTACAGTCCCCGCCCCGGAAAAAATATTGCTGAGTCCCAGCTGAAAACCGGCGGTATCGGAAAGGACCAGCTGCTCTTTCTCTCCAGGCCAAAAATAGGAAGCTGTAGCACCAATTGCGCCTAAGGCCTGCAATGATAGCGCACTGTAGCGAGAGATTTCATAGATAAAGTGCATGTCGCGGTAGTCATCGTATTTCTCTGCAACCTCATCCGGGTTGCTGTGTTCATTCATATAATTATTATACAGATCCATGCTGTAAAAACCGAGGCCGCCTGATACGAGCGAGGTGATTCTGCCGGCATGATAAAGAGCATTAGATACCGCCAGCAATCCGCGGGTACCTTTCCGGATAAAAATCACATCGTCACGCAGATTGAGATATGAATAAGCCAGAGCTCCTGAGCCGAGGACACCGGTCACATAACTTCCGATATTGAGACTGGTATATGCGCCGTGAAAGTGGCGGTACTCTTCATACGTGTCCATCCACAACACGTCGTTCATGTAGAGGCTCCAGGACTTTATAGCCCGCATGTTGGTTTGGACGGAGGCATCTACAAGGGTATTCGATAGAAACTGCAGGCCATACCCCGAGAGCATGGCATACTTCTGAATCTTCCGCGCCCGGGCGATGCGCTTTTGCTCTTTTTCCGCTTCGTACAGGACCTGGATTTCTTCCTGCACTACTTCCTCGCGAGCCTCGTCCTTGGCCTGCTCCTTGGCTTTTTCGGCAACAGCCTTTTGTACCTTTTCAGGCAGACGCTTAATTGCTTCTTCGGGATCCTCCTCGGCAATCTTTTCCAGATCAGCCAGATCCTCACGCAGCTCGGCATCCTCATCGGCGTCAGCCTTTCTGATCTCCTGCACCTTCTCCTGTACTGCAGACGAGAACTCCGCTGCAATAAACTCATCGGTAACGTCCATTACCGCGCGGTCTACATCTTCTAAGCCGACCGCAGTCTGCTCGCTGGTCAGTACGGAACGACCGCTTTCAGAGTCTACTACAATCATCTTTATCTGATACTGTGTCCCGCGCTTGGTAATAGTTCCGGCAGCCACATAACGGCTGCCCTGCTGTATTCCTATTTCTGTCAGTCGGGCGCTGATTTCACGAGGATCGAGATCAGCCGAAAGGGTATCTTCCGCAGGTTCGCTCAGGTCAGGAGCATCAAGCACGCTCGGGGTGAGCACCTCGGTGCGGGCAAAATTCTCCTGAACCAGTTTTGTCAGCAAGAGGCCGGTATAGCGGGGGGCATCCCTGGCGATAATAGGAACAACCAATACGGATTCGGCCTTTATCTCATTTGAATCACCGGCAGGGGCCTGATCCTGAGCAGACAGAACTCCCGCCGCCAAGAACAGCGCACACGCTGCGAGAAGATATGTATGCCGGCTCACTGACGGGCTGCTTTGCCACCACATTCCTAAAAAACTCCAAAAAACTAACTATAGTCAGACTTCTACACACTATAGCACAGAATCCAGATTAAACTGTATAATTAATCTTAACATCTGCACAATAAAGGGTTTAGCAGCTGGATTGGAAGGTGGCGCGCCCGCTTAGAAGTACAACTTTACTGAAAGAAAATAGAGATCCGGATATACACCGAATTCCGTGTCTGATGATTCTCCCAATCCAACATAACAACCGCCGCTTATATACACATTCTCGGTAAAGTTGTAGTCAAAATCCAGCGAAAGATTGGCGGAATAGTCGTTCACATTCAGTAGCAGCATTCCGGATACAGGAATAAGGGGGGTAAGCTGATAGGTGCCGCCGACTGCCCCGTAGTGCCGGCCGCGCAGATACACTGAGCCTTCGGTGTAGGCAAGGTGCTCTTCCGGCTGAAGCTCAATGTCTGCATATTCACCAGTGTCGCTCTTACCGGCAGAGTTGTAGTGGTACTCGGCGTACCCGTAGAATTTGGGCCCAAAATTGTAATCCATCCCTGCGGACACATTCACATAGTGCTGCTCAGCTGCAGGATCGGTCCCACTGAAAGCATCCGGCAGTACGTACGCAGTCTCTATCCAACTGCCGGCCCCACCTATCGATCTGGTCGCATCAAAACCTATCATCAGGTTTTCTTTAAAATCCATACTTAAAACCGAGATATCGGTTTCGGCCAAGTAGAAACGCATTCGTGCAAAGGCCGCACTCTCATCTACACTGAATTCTCGGCCAGCCACATAGCCAATATCTACCTCGCTCATCGCACCGAGGGGCATGCGCAGGCGCACGGCATCCACTCCCCGCTTCTCCTCTGTATTCAAACTGGAGAAGCTATAAGGGGCGATAATGTCAGTGGGATTGATTACATGGGCGCTGCCCCATGAAATTACCTGACGTCCGAGATATGCATCGCCGAAGGGCAGGTACATAGAAGCGTACAAGCGGTCGAGGTTGTGATACACCGCCAGATTGTTTACCTCCGCGGCTGTGCCAGGATACAGGCGCTCATCGAAATCATAGGCCCTGTAAGTGTCCGAGCCTCCGCCGGCTGACAGAAACGTCTCGGACATGCCGCTTGACAGCAGTGTCGGAGAAAGCACCTGCGGCGAAAGCGAATAGGCAGATTCGATCAGCAGAATATCCGTAGGATACACTCTTGCCTGAAGGCGCAAGGTGGTGTCGGACAGACCGTAGAGATCACCCTGTTGAAGGGGGTCGTGAACTCCCATCATAAAAGTTTTCATCGAGCCGTGCAGACTCCCGTCGATTGCAGAAACGCCAACAGCAGGAAGCAGAGTCAAGCACAAAATCCCGAACAGACTCTTCAGCATTCTACTCTTTGATTTCGTCCTGTACATTTTTACCATCCTCCAAAATTACTACACGGCGGGCTTTATCGACCACGTGCTGGTCATGCGTCGAAAATACAAATGTCATACCGGTATCCTTGTTCAAGTCTCGCATCATATCGAGGAGGGCGGTGCTGGTGCCGGAGTCCAGATTTGCCGTAGGCTCATCGGCGAGAATCAAAGCCGGTTCGCTGGCCATAGCCCGTGCTATGGCTACCCGCTGCTGCTGTCCGCCGGAAAGCTGGCTGGGGAAGCGTGCCTCGTAGCCTTTCATTCCCATTTTATCGAGAATTTCCACTACCCTGGCGTGGCGTTTTTCTTTCGGCACTCCTTGCAGCATCATTACGTATTCGACATTTTCCTCTACATTCAGCACCGGAATCAGATTATAGGCCTGAAAGATAAAACCGATATTGTCCCGCCTAAAATCCGACAGTTCATTACCGCTCATCGAGGATATGTTTTTGTTGTTCAACAGAACCGTACCTTCACTCGGATTATCCAGCCCTGAGATAAGATTGAGAAAAGTGGTTTTACCAGAACCCGAAGGGCCGACAATTGCAGTAAACTCCCCCTTTTGAATAGTCAGATCGACTCCGCGCACTGCATGCACGACCACACTGTCGCTTCTATAATCCTTTTTCACGTTTTCCGCAACTATTACGTTTTCTCCAGTCTTCATTTAATATCTCCTTGCACGCCGCTAAAGGGTTTTCTGCAGCGCATGTGTTATCGACATTCGGCCTGCATAGCGAGCCGGGTACAGGCTCACTATCACTGTAAATAGAAAAATCAACACAGGATGCAGGATGAACTGCCGCAGCCTGAACACAGTATGTATCTCCTCCGTAAAGGTAGCTCCGGCAAACTCGACTCCCGACAGGTTCATTCCGTGAATCGAACCGATGTAAATGATAATCGCCCCCAAAGCTACACCAATTACCGAGGAGTAAACCGCCAAAGAGGCCGCTTCAAAGACGATCAGCTTGCGCAAACTGTTCGCCCTCGTACCAACCGCCCGCAGCACCCCGAACTCAAAAATACGTTCGTACAACGACATGAACAGGGTGTTGATAATACCGAAAATGATTACTGCAAACACGATAATCATGGTAATGCCGACCGAGAAATCGGTTAGATCCAGCATTTTTTTCATCTGCGGCACCAACAGGGGCCATGGTTCGGCCTTATTTCCTTCGATTGAATACTCTTCAGCGAACTCAGTGCCGTGCAGGGATGCATACTGGACGTTCTCAAAGCTGACCGCTATTTCGTGTACCCTATCTTCCAAGCCCAGCATCGACTGAGCCTGGGTGAGCGGGATAAAGGCGGCCGAGGTATCCAGCTCGTCGATCTGCATCGTGTAGATTCCGGCCACCCGGAACATACTCTGCGCAAGATCGTCTGTCTGCACCTGGGTTGCCGAAAGCACGATCCGGTCGCCCACACTCACCTCGAGACGGTCGGCCAGTTTGCTCCCGATCAGCACGCCGCCGAACACATCACTCGCCTCATCTTCCCTGAAATAAGATCCCTCGATAATGGCATCATCGATCTTAGAGATATGTCGCTCGCGGTTCGGATCTATCCCGTACAGAATGATCGAATTTATGTCGGATGGAGAGGAGATGGTTCCGAAACTGGCGGTTCGCTCGGTGAAATGAGCGACCGCCTGATTTCCCTCTAGCTTCCTAACGAGTTCCTTGCGGGCGGCTATAGTTTTTTCCGCATCGAAGGAGTCCTGAAAGTCCTCATAATGAATCTGTGCATCGCCCAGAAATGAAGAGGTCACCGAGTTGATCATATTCTCTTTCATTCCTACCACGATCGCATCGGTGAACATTATAGATGCCAATCCGATTCCAATTATAAGACCGGTAAGAAAAGTCCGTTTCCTGTTGCGAAAAATATTCCGCCAAGCCATTTTCAGATAAAACTTCATTCCATCCCCCTTAGAATACCCGCATCGTTTTCGCCGGTTCGGTTCGGGCGGCTTTTATCGCCGGAAACAGGCAGACTGATAGAGAGGTGGCTAGTACCGTTATTGACGGCAACAGAAAACTACGAAAGTTTACTTCGCCCTTCATATACTCGAGCTGTATTCCTCCCCAGTTTATAGGGGAGCCCAGATGCAGTCCTTGCTCAGCCATGTAGGAATTGAGCACAAAGGTAATGAGCGAACCTATGACAATCGAGAAGAGGGCCAGCATACTTGTCTCTGCAACCACCATTTTCACAATATTAACCGGACGGGTTCCGATTGCCTTTAAAACCCCGTATTCCTTTTGACGCTCCATCACCGACATAAGAATAGTATTGAGGATGGTAATTGCCACAACCAAAATCACTACCACCAGCGAGATATACATACCGTTTTTATCCGCCTGCATTGCACGGTAAAACTCCTCCGCAAACTCCTGCCAGGGTGCTACGCTGAGTTCGGTATCCGAAAACTCGGCCCGCAGTTCAGCAGTAACCCTCTCTACCTGCCGCAAGTCGTGCAGTGTAATAGCAATTTCGTGCGCCTGGTTGTAGAGCACCAGCAGCTCGCGTGCCTCCGACAGCTGCATATAGAACCCACTGCGGTTGAGCCGCGGATCGCCCATGTCGAGCAGACCGACTACTGTGTAGAGATTTTCCGCTATTGAACCATCCGCCCCCTGGGAAAAAATGGCAATTTCGTCCCCTACTCCGCCTTTCAGTATCTTAGCCAGCTCTTTACCGATAAGCACCTCGCCGGTCTCTTCAAAATATCGCCCCTCGACAATTTTGTGAGAAAAGGCGGTTGTCTGATCTTCGCGCTGAGGATCTACACCAATTATTTCCGCTCCGGCACTCTTTTCGGTAATCGATACCAGCCCGGCTGAGTAGACACGCGGCGCCCAGGATTCCACCTGCGAGTAGTTGTTTAGGCGACTTCCTACCTCTTCCGGACTGCCAATTGTTTTATAAAGACTTGGCTTATCAAGGTAACCCTTTTGATGCACCTGAATGTGTCCGAGACGGTTGCGGGTGAACTTATCGATCATGTGGTTATAGGTACCATCCGCCCAGCCGATGAAAAACCCGGCCAGCACAAATCCTACCAGCATGCTCAGCCCGGTATACACTGTGCGGCGCTTCTGGCGTAACAGATTTCGAAACGCCAGTTTAACAGTCAGCATATTTTGCCCCCTTTATCTTCGAAAGGTTCTCAGATTACGAAGGGTAAAGATACGGTCCTGCAGCGGTATATCAAATTCTGCTTCAATGTAGTGTAGTATAGTTTTATGCCCCTCTTTGGTCTGCGGGACCAGTTCCATAATCGAGGGAAGCTGTTTCCCATCAAAACTTTCTACCTCCTTGAAATACATAATACGCATCAATTCCCCGTGTTCATCGTAATATTTCTCCCATTCGGGAATCAAAGTCTGCACATCGACAGCAATCAGCACATGGCCCCATACAATCGGCTTGCCGGGTTTGGGTGTACACTCGAGATAGAGCCGCCCCTCCTGCGCATCTTCAGGCTGTACATATTCAAATGTATAGTCCTCGGTAAAGGTAAACTCCTTTACCAGGTCGTTATTCTTAAAATCCGACCCCATCCATGAACTCATCATCATCGATGGGGGAATCTTCATTACTTTGTTGGTCTTTGGAAGATAGTTCCACATCTCGTTTTCAATCCGCAGAGTTCCCATTCCGCGTTCCTTCTGCGGCTGAAGGATACGGATAAAGGTTTTATCCATTCCCTCCGACCATGCCTCCAGCTTCAAGGTACGGCTCCAATGAGGGGTATGGATTTCCATTTCCATCACCGTGTGGCTGGAGTCGTGTCGATACATCTCATCAATAGAATTGACCACTTCTTCAATATCCGGACGCCGGTCTTCTTCTGATTGGGCCCATACTGGAGTGAAACCGATCAGCAGCAGAACAATTACTGCTGCGTACGCATACATCTTATCTTTCATTTTTTCTCCTCCTTAGCGGGAGCAGTCGACATGCCATGTATCATGAGTTTCAACTGCTGTTCAGTGCTGTGGTAGAAATAATCTTGATTCATACCTTCAACGAACAAAAATGCTAACACATTAAAAGCTACTATTGAATAAATGCTGGTGGCTGCAGTAAAAGGCTCAACTGAAGGCTGAATAATACCCCGTCTCTGCAGCTTTGTGATTAGTACTGCAAACCCCTCGATCGCTTCTAAATCGAGATTCGCCCCTCTGGCCATGTGGCTTTTAGAAGAAAAAACCGCCATAAATAGCTCACCCCAGTCACCCATGCCGATGGCAAACATATCCTGGAATACCGGCCAGAGGATACCCTTCAAAATGCCGAACAGGTCATCATGAGTACACACTAAATGTACAATATTCCGCATATGGGCACTTCTGATTTCACTCCACTTCTCTTCCATAATCTCCATGTACAAGTCGGATTTGGAATTGTAGTAGTTGTAAAGAGTCCCTACCGCCAGTTCAGCCCGTTCTGAAATGTCCCGCATATGCGTATTGTTGTAACCCTTTTCCGCCAGCAGTTCGAGGGCAGCATCATAGATTCTGTCGCGGCGCTTCTTTTTTTTGGCTTCTCTAAATCCGGGCATTATAATGAACCCCTTCACTTATGAACTTGTTCACTTTAATACAATAAACCTGCCACAATGATTTAGTCAAGATAAAAAAATACTTTTCACGATAGGTAATTAGCGTTAGTATAATGAAAAGGGAAGGTGAGTCCAACTTGATCCTACGATCGGTAAGGGGTCGGATCGGTTGGGTGTATCACCTTCCCTTCTTTAACTATAGTAGGCCCTAGGCCGGTAGTCAAAGATTTGGCGGCATAATTAATATGAAATATGTGCCGGGAATCAGCTGTGGTCGAGCAGTTCGCTCAACCCTCTATAAGTGTCTTGCAGGGAATGAATAAGAACGCTGGCGTCCTTCAGTGAGTTGAAAGTGTCTTCAAGAGAATCCAAACCCATTTTTATGGCCTGGCTCTCTTCGCTGCTGGCTGCAGCGATCTCCTTGAGGGCGTTTCCAACCATATCACCCTCTTGCTTGCTGCGGGCAAAGCTCTCACGTATCGCGCTAATATCGTCAGAAAAACTCTGCATCAAATCGGTAAAGCGTTGGATATAGTCGGCTACATCTTCTACTGTTGAGTGAAACTGCTCAACCCGCTGCTCAATAGTCTCGGCGAACTCGCTGGTTTGATGGGACAGGTTCTTTACCTCGCCGGCAATCACTCGAAACCCTTGCCCAGCTTCACCAGCCCTGGCAGCTTCGATTGATGCATTGATGGACAGCACATTAGTTCTGTCGGAGACATCCTGTATTGCTCCGGTTAGTTGCTGTATCTCCTTCGATTTTTCGAAAAGATCCTTGAAAACCGTATTCAGCTTGCCCGAATCAGTTTTCATCTCGGTAATTTCATCGGTTCTCTGTCGCAACTCCTCATCAAGAGTACTGTTATTTTGAACTAACTCTTCCATCTTGCGAGAAATATCTTCGGTATTCCCCGAAACATTCTTCGATGTGGCCTGTATTTCTTCGAAGGTGGCGACCACATCCCCGAGAGAATCCTCTACCCCGTGTATCCGGCTGCCCATTATGTCCATTGATCGATTGGTAATGGTATGCATCATCACGGATTTGTTATATCCTACGACGAATTTTGCAAGCGCATCGTGATAGTTGTTGTTAGTGGATTTCTTTGCACTCATTCTGCACAGCCCTCCGCTTTATGCTTCGATCTGATCTATGATGTCAACACCGCATCTGAGTGATTCAAACCACCTGAAAAACTCATCAACATGCTCTTGTGCAAACAAGGCACCGTGCTGTGGCGCAATTAGCTCGATAGGCTTGTCTTTAAGCGACCTCACAAGCCGCTTACAGGCACTGTTCGATGTCATATACCTCTTATGAAAGCCTTCCATTATTTCGAGATGGGCGGCAAAATCCTCGACAAACAGATACTTCTCTTTTCCGAACACCGCCGCACCTATATCACTACTGAATAAAAATTTTGATACCGGATCATACACTACAAAATTACCGGGAGAATGTAAGAAATGGGCCGGAACAGCCTCGAGAGCCGCAGAACCGACGCCTGTAGCTATGCTTCCGCCATTATCAGGTATGGCTTTCATACGGTTTTCATCGATAATTCCGAAATGCGGCATGAAGCGTATCCAGAGCTCAGAAATGTATATATCAGCTTGTGTTATACCCAGCCACAGAGCAATTCCAGAAGATACATCCGGGTCTTGATGTGAAAAAAATATAGATTCAATGTTATCGAGGTGAATATAGTTGCTGATTACCGCTACAACCCGCGAAAACAGGTGGACTCCGCCCGGATCAATCAACACTCCTTTCCCATTATGGATTACAAGGTATTGATTGGTCTGTACGGCCCCATCGCCCTCATCTTCATCCCAACCGAGCCAGATTACTTTATGATCTTCGTTTTCAAATAGTACTCGCCCTGTATCAAAGTCTGCCATAGTTCCTCCAGTCCGAATGATTATGCCATTTTGATACATTAAAGACAAGCTTACTGGCTGTAATCCTGGCGCGCAAATTTTCACTCGCTCACAGCGAGTATAGCCTGAA
>CAZAMY010000040.1:0-10725 GCA_964485995.1 uncultured Sediminispirochaeta sp. | reverse complement strand
CGGTAAAAATCGAAGGGCGCATGAAATCGCTCTACTACACCGCAGTGGTAACCCGCAGCTACCGCAAGGCCCTGGATTATCTGGCCGCCCGCGATGTGCACACCCCGATCACCCCGCAGCCCACAAGCTTCGAACCATCCAAAATCGAAGCGCTGCGGCCCTACCGCGATGAGCTGTACAAGATAAGCCGCCGGGAGTACAGTACCGGTTTCTACTTCGGGCAGCGGGATGCCGACGAAACTACCACCGGCAGCTACGTCCGTGAATATGAATTTCTGGGAACCGTCGGCCCGCCGGCCGGCGAAGGCCTGTACCAATTGAACGTGAAAAACCAGATCCGCACAGAGCGGAGCCTTGAGTTCATCGGGCCGGATGTGTTGTATGCGAAGGATTCACAGTACCGCCTGTTCGATGCCCGCGGCGAAGCGGTCGCTCAGGCGGACCACGGAAAAGAGTATTTCATCCGCCCTTCAGTACCGGTAGAGCCCGGCTATATCATCCGGTCGGAGTCATAACAGCTCTGCAGCTGCAAAAAGGGGCTGTCTAAGAATACCTCTCAGACAGCCCCAATACGTATACATTCCAACTTAGGTTGGGATGCTATTCTTTTACAAAGTGTTTCATCAAAAAATCTATATCGAGTTCGGGATATACCGGATAACGCCCCAGCAGGGCGCTGACCCGTTTAATCGCCTCGTCGATCACGCTCTGATCAATGTCGTATTTCGCTTTGCTCGGCTTGCCGGCGTTCTTCCCCTTTGTGAGGATTTTCGGCTTGGTATTGGAAAGCACGTACTTAATGATTGCGGCGATCTCCCGCATCTCTTCGCTGCCCATACCCAGGGTAGTAACCGCGGGGGTACCGATTCGCAGACCGCTGGTATACCAGGGACCGTTCGGGTCCTCGGGCAGGGCGTTGCGATTAAGGGTAATTCCACATTCACGCAGGACGCTCTCCGCCTGCCGGCCGTTCAAACCGAAGCCGGTCACATCCAGCAGCATCAGGTGGTTGTCAGAACCGCCGGAGGAGAGCCGCATGTCTTCATTTTTACATGCATCGGCCAGGGCGTGAGAATTGTCCACGATTTGCTGGGCATATTTTCCGAACTCGGGAGTATTAGCTTCGGCAAAAGCAACTGCCTTAGCGGCAATTACATGCGGCAGGGGACCGCCGATTACCAGCGGACAGCCCTTGTCGACCGCTTCGGCAAACTCCTGCTTAGCCAGAATCAGACCGCCGCGCGGTCCCCGCAGGGTCTTGTGGGTGGTAGTTGTCACTACATCGGCATGCGCCACCGGATCGTAGTCTCCGGTCATCACTTTACCTGCGACCAGGCCGGCGAAGTGGGCCATATCCACCATAAAAACCGCACCAACCTTGTCGGCAATCGCTTTCATTTTCTTAAAGTTAATCAAGCGGGGATAAGCTGAATAGCCGGTAATGAGAATCAGGGGTTTGATCTCCATGGCCATTTTTTCGATCTCATCGTATTCCAGTACGCCGGTATCGGCATTTACGCCGTACGAGTAGGCATCGAACATCTGCGCACTTACGTTGAAACGATACCCGTGAGTAAGGTGGCCGCCGGAGTAGTAGTCCAGTCCCATAATCTTCTGGTTGCCGGTGGCATCCCGAATCTTATCCCACTGCTCGCGGCTCAGTTTGGCAGGATTGGTTTCTCCCATTTTTTCCAGCATCGGTGTCTGCACCCGGGTTGAGAGAATAGCCCAATAGGCAATCAGGTTGGCGTCTGCACCGCTGTGGGGTTGTACATAGGCGTGTTCGGCGCCGAACAGTTGCTTGGCCTGATCTACTGCATAACTCTCAATTGCATCGACGTTATCACAGCCGGCATAAAAGCGGTGATTCGGATATCCCTCCGCATATTTATCGGTGAGAAGATTACCCATGGCCAGCTGCGAGGACAAAGAAGAGTAATTCTCACTCGCGATGAGCTTCAAGTTGTTTCGCTGGTCCCGCAACTCGCGTACAATCGAAGCTGCTGTTTCAGGTGAAACCTGCGCAACCTTCTCTAATGCGGCTATATAGCCGAGCGCACCGGCATCGGCCTTCTCGGCTCCTACCGACGAAATATACTCCTGAACTGGTGATCCTGCCATCTAATAACGCCTCCTCTTTGTTTTTCATAACTTATAAACAAGTATATTCAGTTATTCATAAAAATTATAGTATTCATTTTAGGATATTGCAAGGCTTGTTTTCCAGCTTCTATCATATCACAAAAGCGATTTTTTGTGAAATTCTTACCTTTTTTGTGATTCAAAACGGCATATATTGACTTTTATTTGCCTATTAAATATCCTATATATAGCAATAACATAGATATTGCTTATTAAAACAATCACCTTTAAGGAGTATTGTATGAAATACGTAATTATAGGCGGAGTTGCCGGCGGAGCCACCACAGCTGCCAGATTACGCCGAAACGATGAAAATGCCGAAATTATCATGTTCGAGCGCGGCAAGCATATCTCCTACGCAAACTGTGGACTTCCCTACTACATCGGGGGGACCATTCAGGATCGTGACAACCTGTTTGTACAGACCCCCGAGAAGTTCTATAAAACACTGCACATCGATGTACGTACCTGCTCGGAGGTGATTGAAATCGACCGGGAACAAAAAACCGTCACAGTAAAAAAGCGGGATGAGGACCGGGAGTACAGTGAAAGCTACGACAAACTCGTGTTGAGTCCAGGCGCAATGGCCGTTCGTCCTCCGATTCCCGGGATCAACTCAGACGGTATTTTTACCCTGCGGAATGTGCCCGATACTGATGAAATCAAGGCTTTCATGGACGAGAAGAAGCCTACACGTGCCATTATCGTCGGCGCCGGGTTTATCGGGCTCGAAATGGCCGAAAACCTGCATGACCAGGGGATTTTTGTCACTATTGTAGAGATGGCCGACCAGGTGATGAATATATTAGATTACGAAATGGCCGCTGAGGTACATCAACATCTCAAAACCAAAAATGTCGAATTCTATCTGAATGATGGAGTCGATTCCTTCAACGAGGTCGACGGTAAGCTCGAAGTAAAGCTAAACAGCGGCCGGCGGCTGCCCACCGATATGGTCATTCTTTCGATTGGTGTACGCCCTGAAAACCAGCTGGCCAAGGCCGCCGGCCTGGAGATCGGCAAAACCAATGGTATAGTTGTGAACAAATTTATGCAGACTAACGACCCCGACATCTATGCCCTGGGAGATGTGATCGAGTTCGAAAACCCGCTCTCCGGCACTACAGGAATAATTCCGCTGGCCGGTCCGGCCAACAAACAGGGCCGTATAGTCGCCGACAACATCGTATTCGGAAACACCAAGATGTATCCGGGTACCATCGCAACCGGCATTGCAAAGGTATTCGATCTAACTGTAGCCTCCACCGGCCTGCCCGAAAAAGCGCTGAAGCGGCTGAATATCCCTTACAAGACATTTATCCTGCATGCCACCGATCATGCCGGCTATTACCCCGGTGCCATTCCGATGTCGATCAAGCTGGTCTTCGCCCCGCGCACCGGCCGCTTACTCGGAGCCCAAATAGTCGGGTACCGGGGCGTCGATAAACGCATCGACCTCTTCGCCACTGTCATCGGTATGAACGGCACGATCTGGGATCTACAGGACATCGAACACTCCTACGCCCCGCCCTACTCTTCAGCTAAAGATCCGGTCAATCTGGCCGGTTTTGTAGCGGAAAACATCTTCGACGGGAAAAGCTGCCATATCATGTGGAACGAGATCGTAGATGAAAACTCGGGCGAGAGTCTAACCGACAACTACACCCTGCTGGACGTCCGAACCCCAGAAGAGAACGCCCAGGGCGCAATTCCAGGATCACTGAACATCCCCAATACCGAACTGCGTGAACGCATCGCAGAGGTGCCTGCGGACAAGCCGATTGTCGTATACTGCGGAGTCGGCCTGCGGGGCTACCTGGCCGAACGGATACTCCGGCAAAAGGGTTTTGAAAATGTATTCAACCTGTCGGGAGGATATACAACCTACTCAATCGCCATGCAGAAACAGAGCAACGAGGACGTGTTCGAAGGCTACTACATCGGCAAGGACGACCACATCTACCAGTCCTTGAGCACATAAGCTGCCGGCAGTTACGCTGGCCGGCCATAGACTCCGGCCACAAAAAGGGGCGTCGGGGAACACGTGTTCCGCCGGCGCCCTTCTCTTTTTTAGGTATTGGTTCAGCCGGACATTAGTCCAGCTCTGCAAGGTACCGTTCAACCTTCGCCATTCGATCCTGAAACTCTTTCAGCTTGCTCTTCTCTTTCTCAATGACCTCAGCCGGTGCATTTCCGGTGAAACCGGGATTCTGCAGCTTCTTTTCCGTGCCGGTCAAGAGCTTCTGCAGACTCTTCTGTTCCTTTTGCAGCTTGGCCCGCTCTTTCTCCACATCGATGAGCTCGCTCACGTAGACGAAGGCCTCGAAGCCGTTGCCCGCCGCCGGTACGGCCCCGCCGGCATCCGGTTTCTCATGGCTGATGGTCAGCGAGCCGGCGTTCACCAGATTGAGAATGAGCGAGTGGTTTTCACTGATATAGTCGGCGGCCTTGAAATCGGTATCGGTCCTCACCGCTACCCGCACTTTCTTCTCCGGCGGAATAGTAAACTCGCTGCGGATGGTCCGGATTGCCCGAATGACATCCTGTAGCGAAGTAAAGGTGGCCTCTACCATTTCATTCTGCCGTTCCGCCGTCGGCTGCGGATAGGCTGCGGTAATGAGGTGTTCGCGGCGGATCTGTTCCGGGAGCTTCTGGTAGATCTCCTCGGTTACAAAGGGCAGGAAGGGGTGCAGCAGCCGCAGAGACTCCTCGAGGATGTGCATCAGTAGGCTGATGGCCCGGTCTTTGTCCTCGTCACTGTCGCTGTACAGATCGAGTTTCGAGGCCTCGATGTACCAGTCGCAGAAATCATTCCAGAAAAACTCATAGACCGCCTGGGAAGCGTCGTTGAAACGGTAATTTTCAATTGCCTTGGCCACTCTCCGCACGGTTGCGTCGAGGCGGTGGTAGATCCAGCGATCGATATCCTTCATATCGATATCTTCCGCTGAACAGAGGCTGCGACCCTCCAGATTCATCAGCAGGAAGCGGGCCGCGTTCCAGATTTTGTTTGCAAACTTGGAGCCAAAACGAAAGTCCTCTTCGGCCAGCAGGATGTCCTGCCCCTGTGCGGCCAGAAATGCCAGGGTGAATTTCAGGGAATCGGCGCCGTACTGATCCACGACGTCCAGCGGATCCATGCCGTTGCCGAGGGATTTCGACATTTTGCGCCCCTGCTTGTCCCGTACCAGCGAGGTTATCACGATGTCGCGGAACGGCACCTCCTCCAGGAACTCCAGACTGGACATAATCATGCGGGCTACCCAGAAAAAGATGATATCGTAGCCGGTCACCAGGGTGGTAGTGGGAAAGAATTTTTCCATATCTGTGGTCTCTTCCGGCCAGCCGAGGGTTGAGAACGGCCACAGCCACGAAGAGAACCAGGTGTCCAGTACATCCGGGTCCTGGCGGACATTACTGCTGCCGCACTTCGAACAGGCAGTAATATCCTCACGCGAGACGGTCATCTGACTGCAGTCGTCACAGTACCATACCGGTATTCGATGCCCCCACCACAGCTGCCGGCTAATACACCAGTCGCGGATATTGTTCAGCCAGTTTGCATAGGTGTTTTCGTATTTTTTCGGGAAGAATTTCACCTCCCCCTTCTGCCAGGCGTTCAACGCCTTATCGGCCAGGCTGCGCATGCGTACGAACCACTGCTCCGAAAGATACGGTTCAATTACGGTATTGCAGCGATAGCAGTGTCCAATCTGGTGAGAGTGGTTTTCTTCTTTTATGAACAGGCCGGCCGCCTTGATGTCCTCTACCACCTGGGCCCGGGCCGTTTTTACATCCAATCCGCGGAACTTCTGCGGAACATTATCGTTCAGGGTTCCGTCTGGATTGAGGATATTAATTTTCTCAAGATTGTGGCGTTCGGCAATTTCATAATCGTTGGGGTCGTGTCCCGGAGTAATCTTGACTGCCCCGCTGCCAAACTCCCGATCGACATAGTCGTCGGCAATAATCGGAATCCTCCGGTCGGTCAATGGCAATGCCACCTCTTTGCCGATCAGGTCGGTATAGCGCGGGTCCTCCGGATGGACCGCCACACAGGTATCGCCCAGCATTGTCTCGGGACGGGTGGTAGCGATTTCGATTTTACCGCTGCCGTCGGCCAGCGGATAGTAGTAGTGCCACAGTTTACCGTGTACTTCCTTGTGCTCCACCTCATCGTCGGAAAGGGCGGTACCGCAGGAATGGCACCAGTTGACCAGATAATGACCGCGGTATATGAGGTCTCGCTCGTACAGCGAGACGAAGACTTCACGGACCGCCCGGTTCAAGCCTTCATCCAGAGTAAAACGCTCGCGAGTCCAGTCGCAGGATGCGCCAATCTTTTTCAGCTGGCGGGTGATAGTGCTGTGATGCTCATTCTTGACCTTCCAGGTCTCTTCCATAAACTTTTCCCGCCCCAGATCGAGACGGCTGGTTCCCCTCTCCCGCAGTTTCCGTTCCACTACATGCTGGGTGGCAATACCGGCGTGGTCGGTGCCGGGTACCCAGAGGGTCGGCCGCCCCTGCATCCGGAAGTAACGGATCAGAATATCCTGCAGGCTGTTGTTGAGCCCGTGGCCCATATGCAGCACTCCGGTTACATTGGGAGGCGGAATGACAATGACAAACGGTTCTCCATCTCCATCAGCCGGAGCGAACAGATTGTGCTCCATCCAGTAGTCATAAATTCGATCTTCAAACTCTTTGGGATTGTAGGCTTTTGCAAGCTGAACCGCTTTCATCATTCCACTCCTTTTTCTTCTCCGTCGTCTAATGTCCTTGGGAAAAGATAGTACCAAAATAGTCGCAGCTGAGCAACATATATGCCCTAAAAAGGGTAATCATGGATTTCAAACTGTGATATATTAAAAGTCTATGCAGATTGATCGCTTTTTGTTTGTCTACAGTACACTTGCACTGCTGTGTGCAGTGCTTATATTTTCACCGGCGGCCGCGGCACAGGAGGCCGGCGGAGAGGAGCCGGCAGAGCCGGAAGCCGGTCTCACTCCGGTACAACTGCGGGCAATGTTCCTTCCCGACTTTCTGCAAGATTTTGCTGACACAAACGCCCCGCTGCCGACTTCACCGACATCAGCCGTGCCATCTGTCGAATGCGTGCAGAACTGCTTCGAATCGCTGCAGATAGTTTCCGGAGACAGTGTGTATATAATCGGTCAGGGAACCGGATTTTTGGCCGCTTTTTTTGCCCGCAACGGGGTTGAAGTGACCGTGAGCGAGGAAGATGATGAGCTGCTGCTCGAGTATCGGGCATTGTGGCAAGAACTCGGTCTGAGCAGAATTACTCAGGTTGATTTTAGAGAACTTACGAGCAATTCACCCTCCCGGCGCTTTGATGCCGTACTGATTCATGGCTCTGTCCAGAGAATACCTGAAGCAATAATCATGCTGTTGGCGGAGAACGGTACACTAATTGCCCCGGTTTCAAACCCGCAGGATACGCAGATAATTATAAAGATGAGAAAAATCGGTGAGAGCTGGTCGCTAAGCACTCTTGATGAACAGTTTTTTCCTAGCGGAAGCCTTGATCTGAACCAGGAGAATTAACGCTGTGCTGTAATCGGCGCACTGGTGCGCTATTTGTGGGCAGCGCTTTTTCGGCTGCGGGCAATCCGTTCCATTTTGCGGTGATACTTTGCCTGTTTTTCCACTTCTTCAATATCACTTAAATAAATACGGTTATCGATACTCTTGAGATGTGAGTTTTCGAACATCTTGCGCACCGCCAAGTTGCCCTCGCCCTTCGGTAGTCCGACCATATTCACCAGCTCCTGGGGCCCGAAATCGAAGGTATACGAGTCGTTGGAAATTGGAACCCGCTGCTTTTCGAGCTGGATCAGCAGAAAATCGAACATTCTGCCTACCGGATCGCTGATTTGGGTATTGGCCAGCTGTTTGTAGATGAACCAGATGCGTTCGGAGAGCAGCTGCGTCAGCCGGGTGATAATCTGCGGCTGGGTTGCTACCATCCGCTTAAAGTTGTCCTTATTCACCGCCAGCAGTACCGCCTCTTCATGGGCAATTGCCGAGGCGCTGCGGGGTTTGTCCTCCAGCAGGGCCATCTCGCCGAAAATATCTCCCGGTTTAAGCAAGGCCAGCAGTACCTCATTATCATTCACGATCTTGGTAATTTTTACGCTTCCCTGCTGAATAATGTACAGTTCCTTCCCCGGCTGGCTTTCCGAAAAAATCATTGTGTCCTTTGGGTAAGTGCGGGTAAACTCATCGTTACTGCCGTTTAGGTATACCGCTTTGGCATAAGGCTTGATTTTGGCCATACGCTCTTTGGCCAGATTGATCTGCTCGCCTTGGGGGCAGTGTTTTATATACTGATGATACGCATAGTATGCCTGGTTATACTGACTCTGCCGGGCATAATACTCGGCGACCTCGAATAGGTGCGAGGTATCGGTATCGGCATTGCTTTTTAGGGTAATTCTGGTCAGAGCATCATCCAGATAGCGCATTTTACGGGAGAACTGCTGGATAATTTTCATCGCAACCGGCGAGTTGTTTTTGATGAGCGTGCCGTACTGCTCGCGCTTTACCGCAATCAGGGCTACATCGGTAAGCGCCCGCGCCGTCTCGATGTGACTGTGAGAGGACATAGTAGAGACAACGCCAAAGAAATCCCCAGGTTTGAGTGTATTACCGCCCTCCTCTTCAACGACCTCAACCTCTTTACTTATTTGCACTTGTCCGGAGCGTAAAATATAGAAACAGTCCGCTTGCTGTTTGCCTTCTACAATGATATACGCGCCTTTCTTGAATGTTACCAGAGCCAACTGTAAAGAGCTATTCATACCTCACCTAAATCTAAACCTTGTTATTAAAAGTATATGGGTCGCTGTTGTTCTTTGTCAATGCAAAAGAATTTTAGTCCTACCACCAATCTACTATTTTTATGTCCTCCCATCTAACCCTGTATCCGGCCAGATTAGGCGGATACTCCTCATATATTGTCTGTAGGGAATATGGATCACTTACCACGTGCACCTTTGAATGGGGGTTCACTTTTGGAAGCTGCACTACCTGCCGGGTAAAGCTGATATGCTGATTTTCCAGGTTTCCAAAGTAAAAAGAAGCCGGCTCCTCTACCTGGATGTCGAACAGCCCCGCTCCATCGGCCAGCGCCGGGTCGACGGGGACCCAGCCGAGCTGTGGTACATAGAACTCTGCCCAGATGTGTTTATGCGTAAGTTTATCACCATGCACGATGAATCCGGCCACTGGCCTGGCAGGGATGCCTACACTGCGCGCCATGGCTGTGAACAGAAGGCCGTAATCCCGAGCATCAGCCCGCCGGCTGTCGATACACTCCTCGAGACTTCCATATTCGAAGGCCGGGTCGTACTCGAGCCGGTTTATCACATATTCAAACAGGGCATAGGCCCGTCTGTATGCATTCCCGCTGCGCCCGGCAACCGACGCCGCAACCGAGGCTATCCGTTCGTTCTCTGAAGGTACAAACAGGTTTGGACGCGTGTAATGGGAATAGAGTCGCCTGTCACGGTTGTAGTCCGTTACATCCCGAGCATCGATATCCGTGCGGATCGAATAGCGGTCGAACCAGTAGGTCTGGCTGAGGGTGTATTCAAACCAGTCCTCCGGCGGCTTCAGGGTGTAGCGCATAATGCCCTTATAATCGAGCCACAGCGGTTCCGGATCATGAATAGCCTCAATGTTCCGCTGTGCATATCCGGAAAAAAGCTTCGGGACCCACACCTCCAGGCCGTTCTCGCCGTCTGCAACCTGAACATTGGTGACTCGAATATCCTGTTGAATCTGATAGCCTTTGCTCTGTTCGAAGCGTTTTGAACCGACCGGACCGGTAACCTCGAAATAGAGAGCATTGCTCTGACCGCGGTCGTTCTCCACCATTACACTTCCGGAGATAGCTCCGTCGGGCACATACACCACTAACTCTTGATCGCTCCACACCTCGTAGTCAAAATCGAGTTCACTGCATTCCACATAGCTGTTTTCGGCTGAAGACTCGTCCTTAGAGACGGCGGTAGTATCAACGGCTAAAAACCGGAAATATACTTTGCCGGTGCCTCGCCGCCGTCCGAAGTTGCGCCCGCTGATGGTTACTCGAGTACCTACTGCCCCTTTCTCGGGAGATATCGATTCGATGTAGGGGTGTCCGGGCTCTACCGGACCGGAAAGTATTACCGGGATATGCGCTCGGTTGGAGAATAAAATGCCGTTGCTCTTGCCGTTATTCGTTACCACGTAGACCCGGCCCGACTGCACACCGTGGGGCACGGTAATTCTGATTTCATTTTCCGACCATTTTTCATAATGCGAAGAGGTAAGTCGAATTCCGGCAAACAGTACGTCGCCACTGTCCCGCTGGGAACCGAAGCCCTCACCCTTTATCTGTAAGGTGTCCTCAGGAAAAGCGGCCGGCGGAGAGAGTTCGGTAATATGCGGTTTTTCAACGGTAAAAACGGAAGAATATACCGCCAGAGCTACCAGCATTATAAAAATTGTTATCACCGAGATAGTATATATATGTTGTCGGGAGCTCATTCAAGCGGCTCCACTTGTATTTCTAGTTCG
>CAZAMY010000039.1:10561-10843 GCA_964485995.1 uncultured Sediminispirochaeta sp. | reverse complement strand
GGTATTGATCCGTGGAGAAAGCGGCACCGGAAAGGAGCTGATTGCCCAGGCAATCCAATACAACAGTCCGAGCTCGGAAGGCCCCTTTGTCAAAGTGAACTGTTCAGCCCTGCCTGAAGCGGTAATCGAAAGCGAGTTGTTTGGACATGAGAAAGGCGCCTTTACCGGCGCAGTGCAGACGCGCAAGGGGCGCTTTGAACTGGCCGATGGCGGCACGATTTTTCTTGATGAAATTGGTGACCTACCCCTTTCTATTCAGGTCAAACTGCTGCGAGTTCTTCA
>CAZAMY010000039.1:1929-10551 GCA_964485995.1 uncultured Sediminispirochaeta sp. | reverse complement strand
CGCGAGTTTGAACGAGTCGGTGGAAACCGTACCCAGCGTGTCAATGTGCGTGTTATTACCGCAACCCACCGAAATCTGGAAGAGATGATTCAAAGCAACGAGTTTCGTGAAGATCTCTACTACCGGCTGAACGTATTTCCAATCCACATTCCGCCCCTCCGGGAAAGAAAAAGTGATATTACCCTTCTGGCAGATTATTTCGCCGAAAAGTACAGTACAAAAAACAATAAGGAAATAAGAAGAATTTCCACACCAGCCATCGAATTACTGTCGTCCTACCACTGGCCAGGGAATGTTCGGGAACTGGAAAACTGTATCGAGCGTGCAGTACTTCTTAGCACTGACGGAGTAATCCACGGGCATCTGATGCCGCCGACACTGCAGTCAGCCGAATCCACCAACACCCTGCTGCATGGGACTCTGGAAGAAGAAGTGGAACGGTTTGAAAAAGAGATCATTCTCGATGCACTTAAATCGAGCAAAGGTAATGCCGCCCGGGCTGCCCGTATACTAGGACTCACCGAACGAAAAATAGGGCTTCGAATTTCAAAATATGGCATTGATTCCCGTCGCTTTCGCTCTTAAAATTTTTGGTAGTGTTAAAAAACTTGTGGTGTGAGAAAATAAACACTACATATGGACATTCAAATTGTATATACCACTATATGTGGGGGGCCACAATTTCAAACCACAAGTTTGTGAACACTAAGGGAGAACCCATGAGTAATTCAAAGAAAAAGGAAACAGAGAAGAGTGCACCGGCTCCACCGAAAGGCACACACGGCATCCACAGCAGCCGATACGGGAAAGACGAAGCATCGGTGAGCTGGGGGTTTGCCGAACATCTCAAGTATACACTGGGGGCGGACCGGTACAACGCGACATCCCGCGACCAGTTCATGGCGCTGGCATATGCTATCCGCGACCGCATCATGCATCAGTGGCTGAAAACCAAGCAAACTCACTACGAGAAAGACGTGAAAAGGGCATACTACCTTTCCATGGAGTTTTTGATGGGCCGGGCTATGGGCAACAACATTATCAACATGGAGTTGAAAGGTAAGGTTCGCCAAGCCCTGGAGGAACTCGGGTATTCATATGAAGATTTGGCCGAACAGGAGGTCGACGCAGGCCTCGGTAACGGTGGACTTGGGCGCTTAGCAGCCTGTTTTCTGGACTCGATGGCAACCATGGATCTGCCGGCCTACGGATACGGATTACGCTACGATTACGGCATATTCAGGCAGCAGATAGACAATGGATATCAGATTGAACAGCCGGACGACTGGCTGCGCTGGGAGAATCCCTGGGAGATAGAGCGTCCGGAGCATTCGGTTGAGGTCTATTTCGGAGGTCGGGTGGAACCGATGATCGAACATGGGAAACGGGTGTTCCGCTGGGTCGATGCCCAATCAGTAATCGGAATACCTTATGATATGCCAATAGTCGGATACGGCGGCGGAACCGTGAACACCCTGCGCCTATGGTCGGCACGGGCAGCCGAAGAGTTCGATTTCGAGGATTTCAATGCCGGGGATTACGTAGAAGCGGTGAGTGCGAAGGTGATGGCAGAGAATCTGACCAAAGTGCTGTATCCGAATGATAAGCTATATCTCGGGAAAGAACTTCGCTTAAAGCAGCAGTACTTTTTTGTTTCTTGTTCGCTGCAGGACATCCTGCGCCGCTTTAAACGCGGCTCTCACAGGTGGGAAGAGTTTCCGAAATATGCGGCTATTCAGCTCAATGACACCCATCCCTCCCTGGCAGTTCCCGAGCTGATGCGTCTGCTCATCGATGAAGAGGGGCAGCGCTGGAACCAGGCGTGGAACATCACCACAAGAACCCTGGGCTACACAAACCATACACTCATGCCGGAGGCTCTGGAGAAGTGGCCGGTACCGATGCTCGATCATCTGCTCCCGCGGCACTTACAGATAATTTATGAAATCAATCACCGCTTTCTGCAGAAGGCAATTACCGTCTTTCCGCAGAATATGGAAAAAATCCGGCAGGTCAGCCTGGTGGAAGAATCAACCCCCAAGCAGATTCGCATGGCTTATCTGTCTATCGTCGGATCACACTCAACTAATGGAGTCGCAGAACTGCACACCAAGCTACTGAAACAGCGGCTGGTACCAGAGTTGGCCGATATTTTTCCCGAGCGCTTCAATAGTAAAACCAACGGCATTACTCAAAGGCGTTTCCTGTTGCACGCGAACCCGCCGCTGGCCGAGTTGATTACCAGTGTAATCGGGGACGGCTGGATCACCGATTTCTCAAAAATCGCCGACCTGAAGAAACACATCGACGATCCGGGCTTCCGCGAGGCCTTTGGCAAGGTGAAGCGCGAAGCCAAAGCCAAACTTGCCGACCATATTCACAAAGAACACGGCTGGATCATAGACCCGGACAGCTTCTTCGACGTGCAGGTAAAACGGATTCATGAATACAAGCGGCAGCTGTTGAATGCGCTGCACATCGTGATTCTGTACAACCGAATGCGCAGAGGTAATCCGGACGACTTTACTCCACGTACATACTTGTTTGCGGGAAAGGCGGCGCCGGGCTACACCATGGCCAAGCTCATTATCAAGTTCATCAACAACATTGCATCGGTCATTAATTACGATGCGAATTTGAAGGGTCGGCTCAAAGTTCATTTTCTGCCAAATTACAGTGTCTCACTGGCCGAGAGAATCATTCCGGCCACAGACCTCTCCGAGCAAATTTCAACCGCCGGAACCGAAGCATCCGGAACCGGTAATATGAAGTTTATGTGCAACGGAGCTCTGACCATCGGGACCATGGACGGGGCGAATATCGAAATCGTCGAAGAAGCCGGCCGTGAAAACGCCTTCATCTTCGGACTCTCTTCGGATGAAGTGGCCGATCTGGCTCCGAACTACAACCCCCTCACCTACTATGCGGATAATCAGGAAATCAAAGATGCTGTCGATCTGATTTTCTCCGGACAGTTCAACTTCTCGGAACCGGGGATCTTCGAGCCGCTTCGACAGGCGCTGTTCGAGCAGGGGGATCAGTACATGCATTTAGCGGATCTGCAGGCCTATTGCGACGCACAGGATGCTGCTACGTCGCTGTATCGCGATAAACGGGATGAGTGGTACCGGAAAGCCCTCATTAATATTGCAGCTTCTGGTAAGTTCTCTTCCGACAGGACGATTGCCCAATACGCACAAGAGATCTGGGATCTGCAGCCATGCCATGTGGACAAGGATATCGATCCCTGCGACACCCTGGAGAATGCTAAGAAAATCGAAAACGGGCGGAGTTGAGGAGTTTCTGAGGTGGAAGGATTCGTATTCAGACAGGTGCGAAGCGAGGCTGATCTCGAACAGGCTCAATTCATCCGTAAAGCTGTGTTTGTCAGCGAACAGGGAATTCCTGAAGAGATGGAATATGATGAATACGATATCCTCGACGATTCAGGACCCCGGGTGGTGCACATACTGGCATGGGAAGAGCAGCCTGCCGCCGTGGAAGCGGCGGGCGATGTGCCAGGCGAAGGGGAGACTTCAGCCGGCAAACCGGCGGCGGTAGCCACCGGCCGGCTTATTCTCAAGGGAGACGGAGCCGGGACCCTTTCGCGGATTGCCGTGCTGAAGCAGTATCGCGGGCGTGGACTGGGTAAAGCGGTGGTACAAAAGCTGGAAGAACAGGCCCGGGAGCTCGGTCTCAGCTACCTGAGCTTGCAGCCGCACACATATCTGGAAGAGTTTTACGGAAAACTGGGATACACACCACTACCCGGGGCGCATTCGAGTGTTGCCGGGCACCCCTTAATTACAATGGAAAAGTGGCTTTAGAAAGAAAACTGCTGTAAAAACGGCACTACATACGGGTCAAGAGTTGTAAAGACCAGCACTACCAGCAGGGCCGGAAGGAAATTGCCGGTTTTTATCTCACGTAAATTGAGCAGATTCATTCCAATCATCAATATGAGGATTCCTCCGGTTCCCGATATCTCGGCTAACCCGAGATCGCCGATGAGCGGCCCGATCACACCGGCCAGCAGAGTCAGTCCGCCCTGATAAATGAGGATAGTAATCACAGAAAACATTACCCCGATACCCATAGCTGCCGAAAACATGATAGCCATAAAGCCGTCAAGTACCGATTTCATGAGGATAAGGTCATAATCACCTTCGGCTCCGGCCTTTATGGAGCCCACAATTGCCAATGCACCGACACAGAACAGCACCGATGCGTCCAGAAATCCCTGTGCGAAGGTTGCTCCGCTTTCTGCATTCTTGGCAAAGGTCCGTTGCAGCCAGCTGCCGAACTTGATAATTCCGCCTTCTATATTCCAGGCGGTACCTATCATGCCGCCGAGAATGACTGCCAGGGCCATATACACAATCCGCTGCGATTCGAAGGTCGACTGCATTCCGATGGCAAGCGAAATGAGGCCGGCTCCGGTGTATACAACTTCTTTAATCTTAGGGCTCATGTTTTTATGCACCAACAGCCCTACCGAAGATCCAATAATAACTGCAATACAATTGACTATAGTGGCTATCATGGCGGCTATTGTATAGGATCAACCTAATAGTGTGAATAGATATATCAAGTCTGTGCTGTACGAATACGCGGAAAATCGCTACACTCAGCACATATGCAGCAGCCCGAACCAGTGCCGTATGATTGTGTTATTCCCTGCGCAGGTCTTTCCAGCCGGATGAAGGGATGGAAACCGCTTACAACCTACCGCGGACGACCCCTGATATTCAGTTCGATTGAGAATGCACTTGTATCGTGCTCCAGGATTATTCTGGTGACAGGATTTCGGGCAGCCGATCTGGAAGATACGGTAAGGCGGGAATATGGAGATTCATCACGAATAGAGCTGGTGCGGAACGCAGAGTACGAGCGTGGCATGTTCAGTTCTATCCAAACCGGTGCCGCCTGCATACGCAGCCGCTGGTTCTTCGTGGCCCTGGGAGATATGCCGGCTATACCGCCGCGGCTCTATTTCCGGATAGCCGAGTTCACGCACTCATCCGCCGTTGCGAACACACCCTATGATATCATCCGTCCATTCTATCAGGGGCAACCTGCTCACCCGGTATTACTGCACAGCAGAGTGGTACAGACCTTGGAAAAAATGCCCGCGGCAGCGACTATGCAGAGGATGTTTGCCCGGCACGGATCCGAGACCGGCGGACGGGTTATGGAGATCGAAACAGACGAAGCCGGCAGCCGGACGGATATTGACACCAGCGAAGATCTGCAAAAGCTGCAGCCATAGGAGGAGTAAAATATGCAACTGGAACCTTTCAAATTGGAACGATTTTTTGCAAAATATGAGTTCAATGTGGAGCATCAGATGAGTGCATCTGATTGCGAACCCCTGCATGTGGGAAGGCTGCTGGAGATAGAAGATCAGCGTCGCGGGCCTGCCTCTTCTGACACCGCACTCCAGCATTTGAAACAACTGCATCTCGGGTATACTGAGTCGACCGGTGATCCGGAGTTGAGGGAAGCCATTAGCCAGCTCTATACCGGCATTTCGCCGGAAGGGACCCTCGTAGCAGCTCCGGAAGAGCTGATCTTTCTCCTGTTGCAGGCACATTTATCAAAAGACGACCATGTTATTGTAACTACCCCGGCGTATCAATCACTGAGTGAGATCCCCCGATCGCTGGGGTGTAAGCTTACTAAATGGCCGGTGGAACTGAAAGACGGCCAATGGCAGCTCGATCTCGAGTTTCTGAAGCAAGAGCTCGACTCACATACCAAAATGGTAATAATCAACATCCCGCACAACCCTACCGGCCTGACATTCAGCCGGGCTGAAAAAGATGAACTGATTCAGCTGATGCGCCGCAACGGGACCGTGCTGCTGGCCGATGAGATGTACTGGCAGCTCGAGTATGGAAACGATGCCGACACGGTGCCTTTCTGTGACCTCTATGAAAATGCCGTCAGCCTTTCTGGGCTTTCGAAATCCTACGGCCTGCCGGGTCTGCGAATTGGCTGGCTGGCCACCCAATCACCTGTGCTTCTGCAGAGAGCGGCAGAGTTGAAAGATTACACCACCATCTGCAATTCCGCGCCTTCCGAGTTCCTGGCACTGCTGGCCCTACGCAACAGCGCGCAGCTGGTAGGCCGCTGCAAAAATATCATCGCCGCCAACCTCAAGCTGTTCGAACAGCTTGTCCGGCGGTATCCGGATAAACTCGAGTTTCTGCCAGGCGGTGGAGGCTCGATACTTTTTCCGCGCTTCATTGACGGCCGCTCAGCAGAACGGGTATCCCTGCAGCTGATAGAACAGCAGAACCTGCTCATGCTGCCCGGTCCGCTGTTCGAGATGCCGGAGCGTTTTTTTCGGGTCGGCCTCGGCCGGGAATCACTCCCAATTGCCATAGCTAAATTCGAGGAGATTGTATGAGTATTGATATAAAGCGATACTACAAAAAAACTGAGCTGCCGCAGGCGCTGCGTGAGCTGAACGGACGGCCTGTGGTGGTATTCGACCTGGAGACGAACGGTCTCTCCAACCGCAACAGCGTCCTGTCGTGCAGTGCATTCAAGTTCAGTATAAAGAGCGCACATACCAGCCGGCCGCTCCAGGAAGCCAACGAGGAAGCCGCGGCGGAAGCCCGCATCAGTTATCTTTTTCCGAGTACCGGGCCGCTGGAACTCATAGGTCATTTCGAGCGCTACTACTTTTCTGAAGAGCCAGAGAACTTCGAGGCTATCCGCATCAACGGCTTAAGTGAACATGTGATTCGTCAAAAACGCGAACATCAGGACTGGCCGCACTATTTTTCCGAAGATGAGGAGTTCATAGATTTTCTAAGGGATGCCGGCCTTTTTATCGCCCATAATGTTGATTTTGATACGCAGTTCGTCCCCTTTTTATACGACAAACCGCTTTTCTGTACCATGAAGAGCAACGCGGTGGGCAAATATCCGAAACTGTCCGAACTGGCACGGCGCTACAGCATCGACTTCGATACCGGTCAGCTGCACGGCAGCAGTTACGATACCTTTATCACCGCACTGGTGTTCAACAAAATGGTCGAAGACGCGTTGCCGGACTCAAAACAGAACGAGATGTTTTTCTGAGTCCGCCATTGGCAAGCGGCAGCGGCAGCGGCAAAGCCGGGCGATAGACCCAACTGCCGCGGCACCGGCCGCTCACTTCGAATAAAAGCGGAAGTAAGCCGGGCATTCGCACCTGGCCGTCTCCCAGGCACGCTGATACGCGTCCACCACCGGCTGCGGCAGCGGCCCTGCCTGGGCACCGGTCAGATTATCCAGCAGCTGATCGGTGCTGCTGGCACCGAGTATTACGCCGTCGCCGGCGGCCGCTGAAAGGGCTGAGTGGTGCACAATCCATCTCAGAGCGGAATGTACCATGGATATCTTGTGTTCAAAGCAGACCTTTTCCAGCGCTTGCAGCGCTTTGAACGCGCTCTCTTTCCAGAAACGGTCGAGGTAGAAGGGCATGGCGGCAAAGCGGCCGGCCTCCGGCTTCTTGTTATAATTATTGTATTTGCCGGTCAGCAGCCCCCCGGCCAGCGGGTTGTAGGCATAGAACTGCATGCCGAGGTCCCGCAGAGCCGGGAACAGTTCCGGTTCAGCCGCCCGGGTGATACCGTTGTACATCCCCTGATACACCTGCGGCCGCGGCCAACCGTGTTTTTCACACAGATACCACACCTTTTCTACCAGCCAGGCCGGATAGTTGCTGAGCCCCAGACGCTTGAACTTTCCCTCTTCAAAAAGCTCTGCGCACATCTCCAAAGGGTCCTCAACCGGATGATGCAGGTCCGGCTGGTGCAGATAAAATAGATCCACAGAGTCGAGACGCAACCGTTCCAGCGATGTTTCGAGTTCTTTGCGCACAGTCGCTCCATCCAGAATTCCGGTGACCCGGGGATGTGCCTTGGTTGCGATGCTCACATCGACGGGGGCGTTATCTGCAGTCCAGCCGCCTAGTATTGTTTCAGAAGCACCGTCGTTGTACACGTAGGCGGTGTCCAGAGAAGTCCACCCGGCAGCGGTAAACTCCGTAAGCATCCGCCGGCTTTCCGACTCATCCGCCCGGGCCCCACACATCATAGTTCCGAGAATCAGTTCCACCTGCGTCATTGCAAACCTCCACTCTTATCTATTGTATGCAATATTTTGTATTTATGATATACTTACACATATTATAGTTGATTGGAGTGAATATGTACACAGTAATTACCGGCGGATTCGGGCACATCGGCTCATGGACCGCCCGCGGACTTATCGAACAGGGCAGCAGGATACTCATCCTGGATACCAGACCCACTATTCCCGATTGCCTGCGCGACCTGCAGCACAGTTTTGTGCATATCCCCTGCGACGTCACCAGATTCGAGGAGCTTGCGGGGGTACTGCAGCACTACAGCGATTCTATTGAGGGGATAATCCACACTGTTGGAATAATGGGAGAGTTCGTACAGGCTGCCCCGCACCGGAATACAGAGATCAACGTGAACGGCTTCCTGAATGTGCTCGAGGCGGCCAGAATTTTCGGTATTATAAAGATAGCCTATACCAGTACCGGAGCGGTGTACGGAGCCATGCAGGGAATCGCCTCCGAGACCCGCAATCTTCCTCAGC
>CAZAMY010000039.1:0-1919 GCA_964485995.1 uncultured Sediminispirochaeta sp. | reverse complement strand
TACAGCGCCACTAAAACATCCGCAGAGATGATCGGGCTTCAATACGGTTCCACTTTCGGGCTGGATGTGAGAATTGCCCGGGTCTACTTCATCTACGGCCCGGGAAAACTGCCGTCGCAGTTCATCAAACTGTACCGCACTACCTTCGGGATACTGGAAGGGCTGGCCGACCTGCAGATGGAACACGGTTTCGATCAAAAGCTCGATTTTACCAATGTACAGGATGCGGCCCGGGGCATAGGTCTGCTCTACCAAGCTGAACAGCTGCAGCACAGAATATACAACATCGCCACCGGACAGGCATCATCGGTAGGAGAAGTTGCACGCATGGCGGCCGAAATTGCGGGGCGGACACCGCCGGAGATCGGCCCGGGAACTCTCATGCCGCGCTGTGAAGCACTCTCCATCGAGTTGGCCCGCAAGGAGCTGGGTTATGAACCGCAGATCCCCCTCAAGGAAGGACTACGGGAGTATTATGAATGGATCAAAACAGGGGTATAGGGCCCCGCGCGAAAAGCTTCAGGCATCTAATTCAGCAGCCTGCTGATGAGTATCACAGTTCTGTTTCAGTTTCTCTTTGGACTTGAGGTGGTGCTGGATAATCATCTCCTGGGCTTGGAACCCGTCACGGTCTTTGATGGCCTGCACTATTGCATGGTGCTCTTCCAAAGTTTCTTCCGGTGGGCGGATCAGGCCCTTTTGATAGCTGCGGATAACATACGCGTAGCTCATATTCATATCCCGAATCATCTGGTTGGCTGAGTACTCGACAATTGTAGAGTGGAATTTTTTGTCCTCTTTGGCATACCGGCGCTTCTCTTCGTCCGACATCGGTAGCGAAAACTCTGCAAAAAAACCAGCCAGATACTCCAATTCATCCTCACACCCATTTTCGATGCAGAGACGTATTGCTATTCCTTCCAAGCCGGCGCGTACTGCGTACAGATCCTGCAGTTCTCTGCAGTCGAAGTCCTTTACAAAAAAGCCGTAGCGGCTGCGTTGCTCGATCAACTTTTCTCCGACCAGACGTGAAATGGCAGCATTTATAGGAGTAAGACTCACCTCGAGCCTTTCCACCAAATCGTTTTTGTTAATCTTACTGCCAGTTTCGAGATCGCCGTTCAGGATCATATCCCGAATGTTTTCATACACATGATCACTGAGGATCTTATTATCAATTCTCGGCATAGAATGTTAACCTCTTTTCGAGCTCAAGTAAAAGAATTCGCGATTATGTCGCGTGAACTACTCAGGTGTTCGCGCATAGCAGCCTCAGCAGTCTCGGCGTTGCCGTTTCGGATAGCAGCGAACATCCGTTCGTGTTCTGTAATGCTCACATGATAGTCCTTCGGGAAGCCTTCCAGATTGGCAATCACGATTATATTAAATGAGGAGGCCATCTGATATAGGAACTGGTTTCCGCTCATCTCCATTATTTCCATATGAATGCGGTAGTCTGCTTCGGTTATATGTCCAAGATCGTCATGGTCCGAAGCCGCCCGAAACTCCTCTATACGCTGATAAAGATCCTCCAGCTGCACTTCGGTGGCGTTTTCCGCTGCTTTTCTCGCCCCCAGCGGCTCCATACGAACCCTTATATCATAGATATCGAGCAGCTCTTTCTTAGAAAAGTGGCGCACATAGGCGCCTTTTCGCGGTAGAATCTCGATTAACATCTCTCGCTCTAATTTCGAAAAAGCGGTGAGTAAGGGGGTCCGGGAGACGCCGAGCTGTTCGGCTAGACTTTCCTGCTGCAGTTTCTGGCCGCTTGTCAGCTCTCCGCGTAGGATCATATCCTTCAGGGCCTTGTACACTTTCAGTGGCAAATCTTCATATTGGAGCTTTTCCATGGAGCCTACCTGTTATTATTATTATGATATTGTATTCAAAACACAAGGCTCTGTAAAGAAACTTGGCCC
>CAZAMY010000038.1:0-10941 GCA_964485995.1 uncultured Sediminispirochaeta sp. | reverse complement strand
GATCTTCAGGTGTACAATCTGCCGCAGGTGGTTCGAGAGCTCTCTGATATGATGCGTTGGGAGCTGGACTTCACCAGCGAAGCCCGCAACATGCGGGCTGCCCGTCACAATCTGCGCCATGAGGAAGACCTTTATCTACCGGCTGTTTTTCCGGAGGTTTCTACCGGTCGGATTCTGATTATGGAGCTGGTGGAAGGGCGTCCACTTGAGGATATCGCTTCGCTCTCCGATTCAGCACGGCTCAAAGTCGCCCGTACCGGCATTCGGACCGCCCTCACACAGATTCTCGAGGATGGCTTGTTCCATGCCGACCCGCATCCGGGGAACATTCTGATTCTGGACGACGGCAGGATGAGCCTGCTCGACTGGGGTATGGTTGGCCGCCTTACCCCGGATATGCGGCTAAAGCTGGTTGCTCTGATGCTGGGGCTGATAGACAGGGATAGTGCGGTGGTACTGGACATCCTGCTGGCAATTTCGGATGTCCGTCTCGACACGCAGCATGAGAGAGTTCACCGTGATATAATGGGGGTGCTGGACAACTACTATGCACTGCCTGCCGAACAGCAGAGTATCGGCGGGCTCCTGTATCAGGTTACAGAGGTATTTCGTCAGTATGGAATTCCCATTCAACCCGATTTAGCCGGTATGGTAAGAGCCTTACTGACTAGTGAGGCTTCGGCACGTATTATGTACCCCGAGCTCGACATCATCAAAGAGGCCGAGCCATACATCAAGCGGATTATTCTGAGAATATATTCGCCCAATGCATTGGCCAAGCGCTTTAGATCGCGCCTGCTGCGCATCCTGCATACCCGCCGGTATAGTCTCGATACGGTCTACTCGATTCTGGACAAGCTCGACCGTGAGCAGCTGACTCTGCAGCTCGAACACCGTGGACTCGATCATGTAGAGCACAGCTTCCGCCGGGTGGTAAACCGGCTTTCACTGAGTCTGCTGACAGCGGCCATCATTATAGGCTCGTCAATGATCATTACTACCGGTGTCAAACCGCTGCTGTTTGGATTTCCGCTAATCGGTATCGCCGGATTTCTGATCTCAGCCGTTTTTGCCGCATGGATTATTCTGAATATCATCCGCGGCCGGGATATATAACTGCCGGATAGATGCAAGTGAGCCCCAGATAGTTCCCAGAGCTCTTAGTTCACCAGTTCGGCATCGTAGCCGGCTTCATCGATCACTTCGATCAATTTTTCCGGTGAAAGCTCGGACTCGACGCTTACTGTTTTCTCTTCGATATGCACTTCTGCAGAAGAGACCTCATCTAACTGATTGAGTGCCGACTCTATTCTATTCTTACAGTGTTGGCAAGAAATATCAGGTGCGTTGAACTTGTAATGCATTGATTTCTCCTTTGCTGATTCTCAGCGAATTGAGTATTACGTTAATCGAGCTGAACAGCATAGCCAGCTCGGCGATAACTGGATGCAGGAAGCCGAGGGCTGCCAGGGGCAGCGCTACTAGGTTGTAAAAGAAAGCCCAGAAGAGATTCTGTTTTATCGTCCTGACGGTTTTACGTGAAATCTCAATGGATGCGCCTAATATGGCCAGGTTGTCCTGCATGAGCACTATATCGGCGCTCTCGATGGATAGATCGGTTCCACTGCCTATGGCGAAGCCTACATCCGCGGTTTTCAAAGCGGCGGCGTCATTGATTCCGTCTCCCACCATACCAACCGGAAATCCTTCCCGGCGGTAGGAGCGCACTACTTCAGCCTTTCGATCGGGGCTTACCTCGGCAATCACCTCGTCAATGCCCACCTTGTCCGCCACAGAACGGGCTGTGGCCCGGGAATCCCCGGTCAACATTACCGCAGTGATGCCCATATCATGTAAGCGGCTCACAGCCTCCCGGGCTTCCGCTTTGACCGGATCGGTGACAGCGATCCAGCCGGTAATTTGGCCGTCCACTTCCACCTCGATTACCGTATGCCCCTGTTGCATGAGCTCGGTGTAATCTTCCGAATTACGGGGTTTTCCGATCTTATATTCGCTGCCGCCGAGGGTGCCGCGAATACCTTCGCCGGCGGTTTCTTCGAGGTTTTCCACTGGGGGCAGGTCGACCGGGTTGCTGTGCCCATGAACATGCTCTACCACTGCAGAAGCCAGCGGGTGGATGGAGTGCGATTCTACGGTCGCCACCCCCTGCAACACATCAGAGGACAGAGAAGTGTCGACGACCTGCGGACGGCCGCGGGTAATTGTGCCGGTTTTATCCATGAGCACGTATTTCAGAGTCTTCGTATTCTGCAGAGCTTCACCATTTTTAATGAGAATTCCATGGGTAGCGGCTTTTCCGCTGCCGGCGATCAGTGCCATGGGAGTAGCCAGACCGAGTGCGCAGGGACAGGCAATTACAAGCACCGTTACAAATACGAACAGGCCGGCGGTCGTACCGCCTGGGTCGGGATAGATCCAGAACAGGTACTGTGAAGCCCACTGCAGCAGCGGCTGCAGCTGCGGATACAGCAGGTACCACATGCCACCGGCCAAAAGCGCCAGGGCGATAATTGCTGGCACGAAATACACACTTATTCGGTCGGCCAGCGCCTGCAGGGGTACCCGTGAGGACTGGGCCTCCTCTACCAGCCGGATCATCTGGGAAAGGAAAGTATCTTCGCCGACCTTCTCGACTTCGACCTTAATCGAGCCCTGCTGCACAATCGTACCGCCGATTACCTGGGATTCTTCCTTATGGGGTACCGGCAGCGGTTCGCCGGTGATCATCGATTCATCCACCAGAGCGGATCCCTCGACAATCTTTCCATCCAGCGGTATCTTTTCGCCGGTTCGGACCATAACTTGGGCACCCGGTTTGACTGCCTCTACCGGGACCTCTTCGATTCCCTGTTCGGTGATCAGCCGGGCATTGCGGGCCTGTACATCGAGCAGTGAGCGTACATCCTGAGCGGCCCTGTGCTTGAGGCGCGCTTCGATGTAACGGCCGCCCAGATGGAATGCTACGATCATGGCCGATATAGAACCAAAGGAGATTTCCTGAATTCCAGCTGTGGCCAGAATGGCGGTAAGCCAAGACACGAAGGCACTTACAGAGACCAGGGTGTCCATATTGGTATGGCCGTGCCGTAGTGCAATGAATGCGCTTTTGATAGTGCTGCGACCCGGTACAAACAGCACGATACCCGCAACTACCGCCTCCATCGCAAAGAAATAGGGGATGTGGACCCCGATCATGTGTAGTATCATTACCAGCATGAGGGGTATGGTGAGCAAAAGAGCTATGCTTATCTTCTTTCGCGAGGCGGCGAACTGCCGGGCCAGCACATCATCTCCGGGAACATCCTTAGCGTAGGTATAGCCGGCCTTTTCGATCGCATGCTGTATATCCTCTGTCTGTATATCCGGTTCGGATACAACATAGGCCTTATGGGTTGCCAGATTGACTGACACAAAATCAACCCCGTCTAGTTTATTCAGGTTTCGCTCTACGATGCGGGCACAGGAGGCACAGGTCATACCCTCGACCGAAAACGAATGGTGTTGTTGTTGGGGATCGCTCATTCTTTATCCTCCGTTATCATTACTAAAAAGATAATAAAATTAGGTGCTATAATCAAAAGGCTCTTTCTAAAAGTGTGTGGAGCCACTATAAGCCTTGCAAGAAAGTGAATTACCCCATAAGATATAGAGAGAGGCTATCTACAGAAACTGAGGAGGTTTTGCAATACATGGTTCAACAGGTTGCTCCTTTTTATGTGAGAGTAAAGAATGATTTAGAGAAGGCGTTTCAAGATTTCTTCCCGCACATGTCTTCAAACTACATAAGCACCGCAAAGCTGTTCCGAAAAGGTAAAACTTATCCTGTTCTGGCTGTCGAGAGTGTAACAGTATTCACCAAAGACGGCTCGGAGGTGGAGTCTGCACGGTTTCTGCTGCCATCAGAAAACAATAATTTTATCTGGATCCAATGCGAACTGTTCGAGTTTGCCGGGTTCCATAAAAAATCAGAAGACTAATTTCGACTTTTCTTTTTGCGGGCGGGTATCAAAAGGTAGGTTCCAATAACCAGGGCCCCGAATCCGACATATAACAGAGTAAACACCCAGCCCGGAAAATCATAAAACAGAACTGACCGGATTATCCGGCCGACAAACGATATTTCACTCTCCACCTGCTGTCCGGCGGCCTGTCGCAGTGAGTACTCTATCTGGGTGAGCGGGCACAAGTAACCGATCAAGGCCTCGACGGCCACGAACAGAACCGCTGTCAGGTGGATCAGCCGGAACACACGGTTTCGTATCCAGCTCCAGTTAAAAATCCCGCCAAATACAATCAATATCTCTCCACCTATCGTGAAAAGAAGGTAGGCGAAGTGAAATACTACCACCGCATCAGCCAGCAGTGCCGCAAGGTTCATGCTGATAGATAGCCCGAGAGTTTGTATTTCAGTTTTATAGGAACTCGGGCTTCAATCAGCACGAATTCATCCTGATACTCTTCCCGCATAACTTGGCCGCTGCGGTGGATCTCTGCCGCGAGATCGTATCTGGAAAGGGGAAATCGAAACTGAACCTGCGGAGTAGAATCAAAGAGCATAGCCTCTATTTTTTTGAATATCTCCTCCACCCCGATAGCCTGCTTAATCGAGATAAATACCGCTTGTGGAAAATCGCGGCGGAGTTCCTCCAGCCAGTATTGATCGGTACAGAGATCGATTTTATTGAACACCAGCAGTGTGGGGGTATCGCCCACCGCGAGCTCGTTCAGTACGGCTTGGGTTGTCTCTATATGGTGGCGAACTTCCGGATTCGATGCATCCAGTATATGAATCAACATGTCTGCCACCACCGTCTCCTCGAGGGTGGAGTGAAAGGCGTCGATCAAATTGTGGGGGAGCTTGCGGATAAAACCGACCGTGTCGGTCAGCAGTACCTTGGTTCCACCGGGCAGTTCGGTCTTTTTGGTGGTCGGATCGAGGGTTGCAAAGAGTTGGTCCTCCACCACGGCAGAGGCACCGGTGAGGGCATTCAGAAGCGAAGATTTTCCGGCATTCGTATAGCCGACCAGGGCGCCGGTGGGAACCGGAATGCTGGTTCGTTGTTTGCGGCGGGTTGAGCGCTGTGACTGCAGCTTCTCCAGTTCCCGCTTCAACTTGGTAATTTTTTTTAGTACAACCCGCCGGTCAATCTCCAGCTGCGTCTCGCCTTCGCCCCGGGTTCCACGGGTACCGCCTCGCTGGCGCGAGAGGTGGGTCCATGCACGGGTGAGCCGCGGCAGACTGTACTCCATCCGGGCCAGACCGACCTGCAGAAGAGCCTCTTTTGTGCGGGCGTGCTCGCTGAAAATCTCCAGTATCACCTCCTGACGGTCGATTACACATAAGCCGGAGAGCTGTTCCAGGTTGCGCTGCTGCGAGGGGGATATAGTGTCATCGAAAATGATGCAGTCGGCCCCGATTTCATTGGCCCAATCGGAGAGCTCCTGCGCTTTGCCCGAGCCGACTAAAAAGCGCGCATGGAGACGCTTTACCGGAACTACATCGCCTTCTATGGGTTCTATGCCCAATGTGAGGCAGAGACTATGCAGTTCGTCCAGATAATTTTCACACTGTTCTTCGCTCAAGTCGGGGGTACGCAGTGTAATCAGAAGAGCCTTTTGGGCGGGTTGCGATGTGGTGTTCATTAGTGAAACAGTAACTTGCAGAACGTTTTACGTCAATTCTATGCTTCACTGTTGACTGTTTTTATTGTAAGGTGGGGCTATGAATGAGTACTTTTTGATACCCGTGGCCTGTGGTGTGGGGGCCCTTCTGTTCGCTGTCGGACGGATTTGGCGGCTGCAGCGACAGACTCCGCAGCACCCCCCGCTAATTATCCAGGCTGCCCGGATAAGGGAAGGTGTTCAGCGCTTTAGCCGGAAAGAGTACAGCACGATTGGGCTGATTGGTGTGGTAGCTGCGGTGCTGCTGTTTTTCACCCAAACCGGAACAATGCGCCTGATTGTAGTATCTTTTGTGATCGGAGCTGTCTGTACCGCCTTGGCCGGTGCGGTCGGTGTATGGGCTGCCGTTGCCGGAAATATCAGAACCGCCGAAGTGTCTGGAAAGAGTACCTTCAAAGCCCTGCAGACTGCCCTGCGGGGCGGCAGTGTGATGGGGCTGACTGTAGTCGGCCTGGCCTTGAGTGTACTGACGCTCTTACTGGCTCTGTTTACACAACTGCTTGGCTGCAGTGCCCGGGCCCTCGAGTGTACAGTGCTGCCGGTGCTCGCGGGGTATGCACTGGGGGCCGGCTTCGTGGCTCTCTTTGGCCGAATCGCCGGTGGAATCTATGCCAAGGCCGCCGATGTGAGCGCCGATTTGATCGGTAAGAATGAGTATGGACTGGAGGAAGACGATCCGGAGAATCCGGCCGCTCTGGCCGATTCGATTGGCGATAATGTCTCCGATATCAACGGCCTGGGGCTGGATTCGAGCGAATCCTATGTCGGGGCCATCGTGGGGGCAATGATAATCGGCGCTTCAATGCAGAGTACTCAACTGACCTATCTCCCGCGGTTGCTGATGGGGGGCGGTATTTGTGCTTCGATTATTGCCTATTATTTTGTCCGCATGCCCGATTACGGGAACCCGCATACAGCTATTATCAGAAGTATTGCGCTAGGTGATATCCTGGCGCTGGGTTTCGGCTATTTAATCATTCAGCATTTCTTTCCCATTGAATTGACATTGAGAATCTTTGCTGCCTTCGCCGTAGGTCTCGTGACCGGAATAGGTATAAGCTATATTACTGCCTACTACACGAGCCGTACCCGTTCGCCGGTGGTCGGTATTGCCGGTATGGCGGAGTTCGGAGCCTCAACAGCTGTTACGCAAGGCCTGGCACTTGGTATGCTGGCAGTCGGACTGCCGGTTCTGCTGTTTGCCGCAGCAGCCTTTACTGCATTTCAGAGCTTCGGTGTGTACGGATTGGGAATTGCGGGGGTCGGATTGTTGGCCTGTTCGGGTATTCAGGTAGCGGTGGATGCATCCGGTCCCATAACCGATAATGCCGGCGCTCTGGCTGTCCGGGCCAAGCTCACCCCGGCTACCCGGGAGCGCACCGATAAGCTCGACTCAGTCGGCAACCTCTTCAATGCAGTCGGCAAGGGCTATACGGTGATGTCGGCAGCCTTTACCACCCTTGTACTGTTTATCGCGTACAAGGAGGTCGCCGGAATCGACATCATCGACCTCACACAGCTGCCGGTCTTAATCGGAATTATTCTGGGAGGAGCCTTCCCGTTTGTGTTTTCTGCCTTCGTCCTCAATGCGGTGAATCAGGTTTCCGCAATTATGATCGGAGAGCTGCGGCGAATATTGAGCCTGCGCAGGGCAGCCTTGTCACAGAGCAAGCGCAAACCCGCCACCTCGCCGGAAGAGTTCGATGCGGAAAGCGACGAATTCAACCGGCTGATTGAAACCGAATCGCTGCAGCGGGTACTTATGCCGGGAATCGGGGCAATTGCTCTGCCGGTGTGCGTCTGGTTAATCGGTGGTGACACCACCCTGGGAGGCTTTTTAATCGGGCTGCTGGTCAGTGGTACTATGCTGGCACTGTTCATGAGTCATGCCGGCGGCAGCTGGGACAACGCCAAGAAGCACATCGAGGCCAGTGCCTACGGGGGCAAGGGCTCGGCCGCTCATCACGCTGCGGTGATAAGCGACACGATAGGGGATCCACTCAAGGATGCGGTAGGACCTGCGATGGATATCCTGATGAAACTGGTGGCGATAATTGCCATTGTGCTGGTTGGCGTATAGAATGAGAGCATGCTTCCTGATCGGGCACCTAACTGTTTAAAATGTAAGTTTTTTTATGTGACCTGGGACAAAAACTTTCCGCGGGGTTGCCGGCAGTTCAGCATGAAAAGTCGTGAAATGCCGAGTCTTGCGGTGTATAGAAATACCGGGTATCACTGCCCTGCTTTTCAACGGGCTCCGGCGGTAAAGGATTGAAATTTTAGACTGCTTAATATATTGTGCTGAATAGTTTTAGAATAAGAGGTTAGAATAAAAATATGGGATTGAATTGCGGAATTGTAGGCCTGCCGAACGTGGGCAAGTCGACCCTGTTTTCGGCGCTTACCTCGGCACCCGCCGAGGCGGCTAATTATCCGTTTTGTACTATAGATCCGAACGTAGGAATCGTGAATGTGCCCGACCCGCGGCTGAATAAGATCGCCGAACTGATACCAACTGAGAAGGTCATACCGGCGATTGTCGAGTTCGTAGATATTGCCGGCCTGGTAGAGGGCGCGTCGAAGGGCGAGGGGCTCGGCAACCGTTTTCTCTCGCACATCCGGGAGGTCGGGGTTATCGTACATATCGTGCGCTGCTTTGATGACCCGGATGTGGTGCATGTAAGCGGGAAAATTGATCCTGAGCGAGATATAGAGGTTATCAACACCGAACTGGCCCTGGCCGACCTGGAGACAGTTGATAAACGCATCGAAAAGAATCAAAAGGTCCTAAAGGCCGCTAAAACCGAAGCAGCCAAACAGGCATCTGCTCAGGAACCGCTTCTGCGTTCACTCTACGATGCACTGCAGCAAGGTCAGCCGGCCCGATCGGTCGGATTGAATGCAGATCAGCTGCACATCCTCCGGGATCTTCATTTGATTACACTGAAGCCCCAGATATATGTATGCAACGTGGATGAAGAGGCCATCGGTGCTGATAATGAGTACGTGAAGAAGGTGAAGGAGATCGCCTCACATGAGGATGCCGAAGTCCTTTCCATCTGTGGAAAACTGGAGTCGGAGATTGCGGCCCTCGAGACCGATGAAGAGAAGGCGGAGTTTCTCGAAGCTGCCGGTCTAGAGGAGTCGGGAATGAACCGTCTGATCCACACCGGGTACTCCATGCTCGGACTGCGCACCTTTTTTACCGCCGGTCCGAAGGAGGATCGTGCCTGGACCTTTCATGCCGGTGATACCGCACCGCAGGCAGCCGGGGTAATCCACAGCGATTTCGAACGCGGGTTTATCAAGGCCGAAGTGTACCACTGCAACGATCTGTTCGAATACGGCAGTGAGCAGAAGGTGCGGGAAGCCGGAAAGTTGAGAATAGAAGGGAAAGAGTATAAGGTGCAGGACGGTGATGTCATGCACTTCAAGTTCAATGTATAGCTTAGATGTAGAGGACTGGTAGTTGGTATGGACCGCGACCAACTGTATAAATTAGTCGACCTCATACTCAATCACGCCACCGAAGACGAACTGGAAGTACTGCAGGCGGCCATCGATCGACGAAACGGTGACGAGGAAGGTGCTCAGGGAAGCGGGGGCGCCTTCCAGTTTTCACCGAAAAAGATGGCCGAAGAATCGGCCCACAGCATCGCCGATCAGGTCAGTTATTCTCAAGATACCATCCGAAATATGATCAAAAACTTTGCGGTGGATATTATCCGCCAGAACGCCCCGGAGCTCTCCGACGGGCAGGTGCGGGAGCTGCTGGAGGCCTGGGTTCCCGACCCGGAAAGCAGCACCGGAAAGCGCCAGGCCGAGAAAAAAGCCGGGAACCAGACCCAGGAACGATCGATTCCGTCCGACATGCTGATTGCCATGATCGAGCAGTTCATTGCGTACTCCGAGGGGCGCCTGCCGGTGCGCCAGCAGGCCCAGCTGCGGCGGGAGATGGGGGAGTGGCAGGATACCTATTGGCAGTGGTTTCCACCTGAAATTCGTGATGCAATCGCGCTGTACCTCAAGGGAACTATCGACAAAGAGACCTTCTGGCTGGACGTACACAAGAGCCTGGAATGAACCCGGGGTTATATCGGCTGGATGTTGATAATCGAAGGAATTGCCCGGATAGCCTTCATTACTTTTTTGAAATCATCCCGCGATTCCAATTCCATTGAAAAGCGACCGCTCAGGTTGCCGCGCTCATCCTCTTCCAGCTTGCCTTCGATCAGATGACCGCGGTACTTGCGGACCGCTCCCTCTATTTCGGAAAACAGATCGGAGGTCATGCGCGACGTGACTCTGAAGCGGCGCACCTCTTTCGGAGAGGCGGTTTCCCACTCGACTTCCACGCTGCGGTTCTCGAAATCCTGGATATGCTTCAGGTTCGGACAGTCGCGGCGGTGTACTATGATCCCACGTCCGCGGCTCACGTAACCGATGATGTCGTCGCCGGTGGATGGTGTACAGCACTTGGCAATACTGATCATCATGTTTTTTTCGTTGCCGATGCGGAACGCAACCTTGGCGCGGTCGACCACCTGCTTGATGATGGTTCCGTTATCCGTATCCTGGGGCTTTGCCTGTGGTTTATTCTCTTCAGCCTTGCCGCCGCTCGACTGCTGTTGTCCGGACGGCCGTTTTTTGGCGATGATACTCTTATCGATAAAGAGGTTTTCTTCGTTTTTATTCAGCCAGTGCCGTATCTTCTGTCGTGCCCGGGCGGTTTTAGCGAATTTAAGCCAATTCACATGCGGCTTAGCGTTGTTCGAGGTTAAAATCTCGATGACCTGGGTATTTTTGAGCGGCTGGTTCAGCGGTATGATCGAGCCATCGGCCTTTGCTCCGACCGTGCGATTCCCGACCTCGGTGTGGATGTGATACGCAAAATCAATTGCGGTAGAGTTCTTTGGAAGCTCGACAATATGTCCGCGGGGAGTAAACACATAGATTGAATCATGCAGCAGCTCCGACTTGATGTCCTCTAAAAAGTTGCCGGAATTCGCCTTACGGTCCCACTGTTTCAGCTTGTTGATAATCGGCAACTCTTCGGGCTTTAGACGGCCGCCGGAAAACTCCCGTTTATAGGCCCAATGGGCGGCAACGCCGTATTCGGCGGTCTGGTGCATCTCGTACGTGCGAACCTGTATTTCGAGCAGACGCCCCTCATTGCTCATTACTGTGGTATGCAGACTCTGATAATGGTTTGCTTTCGGCATGGCAATGTAGTCTTTG
>CAZAMY010000037.1:3031-11028 GCA_964485995.1 uncultured Sediminispirochaeta sp. | reverse complement strand
GTCTGGCCGGGCTGCATCAGCTGCGAGGACGGGTCGGCCGCAGCACATTACAATCATACGCCTTTCTGGTATACTCCGAGGAGCTGACCGAAGAGGGCAAACAGCGCCTGATGGTAATGAAACAGAGCAGCGACGGGTTTTTCATTGCCGAAGAGGACCTCAAAATTCGTGGTCCCGGTGAGGTAACCGGCACCCGTCAGTCCGGTTTCATGCGCTTGAAGTTTGCCGATTTAGGCGACGATCTCGAGCTGCTGGACAAAGCCCGCAAAGATGCATTCCGCATCATTAAAGCCGACCCCGGCCTGCTGCAGCCGCCTCACGGTCACATGCGCAAGGTCCTGGAGTGCTGCCCGCCCTTTCCTGAGGACACCTTGAGCGGCGGCTGAGCACGCGGCGGCTGAGGACACAGCTCCCGTAAAAACCCAATACTCGCCGAGAAGGAGCAGAGAAGTGCGAATAACAGGCGGAAGCTACCGCAGCCGTAAAGTTCAGTGCCCGCCGGGCGTAATCAGACCGGCTATGGACAGGATGCGGGAGTCGATGTTTTCTATCCTGGGCAATATTTCTGAACTCTCTTTCCTGGATCTGTTCACCGGATCAGGAGTAGTGGGAATCGAAGCTGCCTCCCGGGGAGCCGAACCGGTGGTTTTGGTAGAGAAGGACCGGCGCAAAGCCGCGGTGATCCGCAAAAACATATCTTTTGTAGAGAGCGAAATCAGATTAGTACTCCAGCCGGCCGAGCGCTTTATAGCCGGCGGCGGGCCGGCGCTGCAGTTTGATATCATCTACCTCGATCCCCCCTTCAAATACAGTCAAAAGATCAGACTGATCGAGTCGGTGGCCGGCAGCGGACTACTGGCCCCGCAGGGGCTGTGCTTGATCCATCACCCCTCCCAGGAGGAGTGGCCCGACCGGGTCGGGCGGCTCGTGTGCAATGACGTGCGCGGCTACGGCGGCTCGACTCTGCGCTTTTTTTCCGGGCCTGACGAATAAGCGCCGCTCCCCTCGCCGGGACAGTACCGCCGTGAAATCCCTTTCCGCAAACCCGCGGTTTTGGTATAGTAACAGAAAGCGCCCACGCACTCTGTGTGAAGGAGGAATCCGTGATAGACTCACGAAAAAGATATTTACAGGTACCCCAGGGGACCGAAGGGGTACACCTGGAAGAGGCGTACCGCCACCGTCGAATTACCCATGAACTGTTCCAGCTGTTTACCCAGTGGGGCTATCTTCCGGTCGAAACACCGGTGTTCGATTTTTACGACATTTATGAGCCGCTGCTGCGCAGCAGCACCCGTGATGTGTATCGCCTCATCGACCGCGACGGCGATCTGCTGATGCTGCGCTCCGACATTACCCTGTTTCTGGCAAAACAGATGGGTCTTTGGCTGCGGGAAGAGGATCTGCCGACCCGCGTCTGTTATGCCGATACCATCTTGCGCCACCAGAGCGCCGAGGATATCTCGAAAAACGAGTTCTTCCAAACCGGCGCCGAGCTCATCGGAAAGGCCGGCAGCGAAGCCGATCTGGAAGTGCTCCTGCTGCTGGAAAGCATCTTTATCAAACTCGAGGTACCGGCCAGCATTCATCTCGGTTCGCACCAGTTTCTCACGCTTGCGCTGAAGGATTTTGAAGAAGAGGAGTTGAAAAAGGCAGTTAAGGCCATTCGGAACCGGGAATACCGCCAGCTGCGGACACTGCTCGCGGCGCGTTGTTCCGAACGCCGGGCGAAGGTGCTCGAATCACTCTTCGCCTTTATCGGTACTCGTGAAGAGTTTTTAACAGAAATCAACCGGTATGAAGGGATTCTGCACAATGAGGAGATGGAAGCGCTGGAGTATCTGGCCGAATTGGTAGAAGAAATGGAGAAACTCGGCTATGCAAGAGACGTACGAATTGACCTTTCAGAGGTCGGCGCCCAGCCGTATTATACCGGAATAGTATTTCAGGTGTACCAGGCCGGACTGGACGATGCAGTGGCCTCGGGAGGGCGTTACGATAAGCTTCTCAGCCGGTTTGGTTTCGATTGCCCCTCGGTCGGCTTCTCGATGATGCTCAGAAAGATTGAAGATCAAATCGGCGACAAGTTCGGCCTGCCGGAGAATGTGGTCAAGGTAGAAGGCAATACATTTGCCGAGGCCTTTCGTGCCGCCCAGAAGGTTCGGGAAGATGGAGGAATTGCAATACAATGAGTACCAGCACAGCAGAAACACCATTGACACTGGCTCTGCCGAAGGGGCGGCTTTTCGAGCAAGTCCAGGAATTTTTCGCCGGCAAAGGCCTACACTTCAAATTCGAAAAGCGCAAACTGGTTGCCCATGATGAGAGCGGTTTACTGAAAATTTTTCTGGTAAAGAATGCCGACCTCCCAACCTACGTGAATCACGGGATTGCCGGACTGGGAATCTCCGGTGAGGATGTACTCTATGAAACCGGTCTGCGCTTTTTCAAACTGATGCAGTTCGACTTCGGTTCAACCGAGATGTGCCTAGCGGCGAAAAAGGGCTATGGCCAGCCGGATACAATCCGCACCGTTTCGGTGGCTACCAAATTCCCCCGCTTTGCTCGAGACTACTTTTATAGCCAAGGTGTACCGATACAAATAATAAAGCTGTACGGTTCGGTTGAGTTAGCACCGATCCTGGGACTCGCACCGTATATCGTCGATCTGGTAGAGACCGGTAATACTTTGCGGGCCAACAACCTCGAGGTAGTCGATACACTGAAAAATATTGACGTGCATCTTATATCGAATCCCTCGTACTACAAACTGAACTACCGGCGAATCAATCGTTTTGTAGCAACGCTACGCGATAAGGAGTAATGTATGAGCAGCCGTCTCGTGAATCTTGAGAGAACTACCCGCGAAACCACGATAAAACTGAGTCTCGATTTTGATGCACCGCAGCAGTCTATCGATACCGGATTACCCTTTTTCGATCATATTCTCACCTCTATGGCGTATCACGGCTTTTTCGGTTTGAGTATCAAAGCCGAAGGCGACCTGGAAGTGGACGCACACCACCTGGTAGAGGATGTGGGTATAGCCCTGGGCAATGCTCTGCAACAAACCGTACAGCAATACGGCCACGTACAGCGGTACGGGCACAGCATTATACCGATGGATGAGGCGCTGAGTGAGGTCAGCATTGACGTAAGCGGACGCCCCTACCTGGTCTACACGGCGGAATATCCCCAGGAGTACTGTGGTGAGTTCCCCACTCCGCTCATCCGGGAGTTTTTGTATGCCTTGGCGCACAATGCCAAGATCAACCTGCACGCAGCGTGCCGCTACGGCGAGAACAGCCACCATATGGCGGAAGCTCTGTTCAAGGCCCTGGGCCGCGCATTCATGACCGCATATCAAAAGAGCGACCGCGGTGAACCGGCTTCGACCAAGGGCGTGTTGTAAGCAATATTATAGACTTTTTTAGTAAGAATTGATATATTCTAACTTAGAATTGGTGGTATGAATCATATTGCGTTTCGATCCCATTTCTATTATATTACACTTTGACTGTAAACAAGAGAATGAAAAAAGAAGATGCACTGAACCGGATGCCCCGGGAAGGATTCCTCAAAATAACTCCTTCCGGCAAAAAGCCTTTGAGTCCGGAGCAAAAAACTGCCCTTATTCGAAAGGGAAATGAGTTTTTTAACAAGGGTGACATAAATACTGCTAAACGCATCTTCATCACGACTGGCTACAGTGATGGATTAGAGAGGGTCGGAGACTATCACCAGCAAAAGGGTGATATTCTGGAAGCCTTGCGGATGTACTGGATTGCACCGGCCCATGGGAAAAAGCAGCAGCTCATTGAACAATGTGCAGCTTTAGTACAGTATTGGATCAATGAGAAAGGATGATTGAAGATATGAGTGAATTCGAAGAAAACTCTGCAATTACCCCTGAAGGACTAACAGAAGAACAGCTGACGCAGATATCGGAACTTTCCAAACGCGGGTATCAACTGCTCAAAGAAAACATGGTAAAGGAAGCAGAAGAAAGCTTCAATCAGATATTAAGCATTGATGATACAAATAATTATGCATTAGTCGGTCTGGGAGACGCTGCCCGTAAGAAACATGAATACCGCAAAGCCATAGGGTACTACCAGAAATGTTTGGAAAACCACGCCGGTAATAACTATGCGCTGTTCGGATTGGCCGACTGCTACAAGGCTTTGAACCGCTACAATGATGCCATCAAGATCTGGGAACAGTACCTTCAGCATGATGACAACAATGTAACCGTCCTCACCCGGGTTGCAGATGCATACCGCAAGGTAAAAGACTTTCGCCGGTCAAAAGAGATCTATTTACGGGTGCTGGAAATAGAGCCCGACAACCCGTACGCCCTGATCGGTCTGGGCCATCTACACTACGACTTCAGAGAATACGAAGAGGCCCTGCATTACTGGGAGCGCATGCTCGAGGTAAAGCAGGACAATGTGGATATCCGGGTTCTCACCAGCCTCGGCAACTGTCACCGCAAACTAAAAACCTACGACAAGGGTTTGAAATACTTCAAGCAGGCACTTGAGCTTGAGCCACACAACTTCTACGCCCTGTTCGGCCTGGCCGACTGTTTCCGCGGGTTGAATCGGCACGAAGAGTCACTGGAATACTGGCACAAAATACTCAAGCTCGACCCCCACAACAAGGTCATTCTTACCCGAGCCGGGGATGCATACCGCAGCATGGGCGATTACGACAATGCAGAGGAGTACTATCGCGCAGCCCTCAATATCGAATTCGATATGTACGCAATTCTCGGCTTAGCGCTGATCAACAAAGCCAGAGGCAATTACGAGGACGCCATCGACAGCCTGTACGGCCTTCTGCGCAATGATCCTAAGAACCACCGGCTGTATACCGAGATTGCCGAGTGCTACATGGCCCTCGGTCAGCGGCACAAGGCCATTGAGATTCTCAACGAGTTCCACAAACAGGGCATACGCAATCCATATGTTGCCAAACTCCTCGAACGCCTGCAGCAGGGCGGCAACATCTAACGAGTACGGTGTCTATGACCGAAAATTCCACCCCCAATCCCGATATTTCGCTCTGCGGGCTGCTGCCGGCGGAGCTCAGCGAGACACTCACAATTTCGCCCCGTTTTCGCGGGGACCAGCTGTTTCAATGGATCCACCAGAAGGGAGTATCGGATTTTTCACACATGTCGAACCTGCCGGCGGCACTGCGCCAACAGCTGACTGAGGAGTACTCCGCAGCAATGAGCTCGCGAGTAGACACTCTGCATGAGGATGAGGACGGGACCGTAAAAGTGACCGTTCGACTGCATGACGGAGTTCTGGTCGAAGCGGTTCTGCTTGGCGATGAGAACGGGCGTAAAACCGCCTGTCTGTCCAGCCAGGTCGGCTGCGGCCTTGGCTGCACCTTCTGCAAAACCGCAACCATGGGCTTCATCCGCAACCTTTCAGCCGGCGAAATCGTAGAACAGTTTCTGCACCTGAAGCAGCGCTACGGAGATATTGGAAATATCGTCTTTATGGGAATGGGCGAACCGCTGCTCAATTTTGATGAAGTGGCCCATGCCATACAAGTGCTGCACCATCCGGATGCTCACAACATCGGCATGCGGAAAATAACAATATCCACCAGTGGTATCCTCGAGGGTATTCACAGACTCGCCGATGAGGGGCCGCATGTGCGGTTGGCGCTTTCGCTGATAAGCGCCGATCAGCAGCTGCGTGAAGAACTGATGCCGATTGCCCGCAGCACGCCGCTGAAAGATCTTCAGAAGGCGCTGCTCCACTACCAACAGGCCACCGGAAAACGCGTCACCCTCGAATATGTACTATTTCACGGTCTGAACACCGGGAAGCAGGATTTACAGGCCTTACAGAGCTTCATACGCCCGCTGCGGGTGCTTGTAAACCTTATTCCGTGGAATCCGGTGGAAGAGCTGCCCTACTCCGAACCGCAGCACACTGAAATTGCCGCTTTCACACAAATGCTCGAGGCAGCCGGAATAAAGACCTCCCGCCGGTTTCGCCGCGGCCGCGGTATAAACGGCGCCTGCGGTCAACTATCTGTTCCCCAAAACCAGCAACCAGACGCACACAACTCATAGAAGCTGTGAACAGCCGTGCACACAAAAAGCGCCCGTGAAGGGCGCCGTGAAATATGCTTAGTTCGTTTCCGCCGGTTCGAGTACCGCTCTGATACGCCGTACTCCGGCCGAGGAGGATTGCTCCTTCTTGATCTTGAAACGTCCGAGCTGCGAGGTCCGCTCGACATGCGGTCCACCACACACCTCTCGAGAGAAGTCACCGACCGAATACACTTTAACCTGTTCACCGTATTTACTGTCGAAAAACGCCAGTGCTCCGGCCTCCTTGGCTTCCTCCAGGGTCATTGACTCCATGCTCACCGGCAGATTGCGGGCAATTACATCGTTGACAATATCTTCAACCTTCTGAATCTCTTCGGGGGTCATCTTGTCGGGGTGCACAAAGTCGAAGCGCAGTCGTTCTGGGGTAATATTGCTTCCCTTCTGCTGCACGTGATCACCGAGAACCTGCCGCAGGGCTTTATGCAGCAAATGAGTGGCGGTATGCAGAGCGGTAGTCTTCTCCGACTGGTCGGCAAGCCCGCCCTTGAAGGTTTTGTCGGCTCCCTTCTTCGAAAGCTCCTGGTGTTTCTGGAAAGCCGTTTCAAAGCCCTCCCGGTCGACCTTCAGCCCGTGTTCAGCTGCCAGTTCCTCGGTTATTTCGATGGGAAAACCATAGGTATCGTACAACTTGAAAGCTATCCGTCCGGGAATAATCTTTTTCGGATTCTTCATCAATCCAGGCAGCATCTTCTCGAACTCGTGCTCGCCCTTCTTGAGAGTAGCGAAAAAGCGCTCCTCTTCTGCGGTAAGCTCATGGATAATGGTCTCGTGATGCTCGTCCAGAATAGGATAAGGCTCTTTATACATCCCAAGCACTATTTCGGCCAGTTCAGCCAGGAAGTGCTGTTCAACTCCCAGCTTTCGGCCGTGACGTACTGCCCGGCGAATGAGACGGCGCAGGATGTATCCCTGACCGAGGTTCGAAGGAGTAATGGACTGCTCATCTCCCAGGATAAAAACCGAAGTTTTAATATGATCGGCAATAATCCGTATGGAAGTGTCGGTAGACTCGTCCTGATTGTACTTTTTGCCGGTAATACGCTCTATGCCTTCGATGATGGGTACAAAGACTTCGGTCTCATACACCGAACCCTTGCCCTGCAGAATTGCCGCCGTCCGCTCAATTCCCATACCAGTATCAACACATTTGCGCTCGAGCGGAGCAAAGCTGCCGTCGGCCTGCTTGTTGTACTGCATGAATACATCGTTCCAGACTTCGAAATACTTGCCGCAGGAGCAGCCGGGTTTGCAATCCGTACCGCAGGGCTCCTTGCCAGTATCGATGAACATCTCGGAGTCGGGTCCGCAGGGACCGGTTTGTCCGGCTGGTCCCCACCAGTTGTCTTCACGGGAGAGGTAATAGATCTGCTCTTCAGGAACTCCCATCGACATCCATACTTCTGCAGACTCGTCATCACGGGGAACATTCTCATCGCCTTCGAATACCGTTATTGAGATCTTCTCAGGCGGAATCCTGAGCCATTTCTCGGAAGTCAGAAACTCGTAGCTCATCCTGATGGCCCCTTCCTTGAAGTAATCACCCAAGGACCAGTTTCCCAGCATCTCAAAGAAAGTGAGATGGCTGGAGTCTCCAACCGATTCTATATCTCCGGTTCGAATACATTTTTGATAATTTACCAAACGGCTGCCCGCCGGATGATCCTGTCCCAGCAGATAAGGGACCAGGGGATGCATGCCGGCTGTGGTAAAAAGCACGGTAGGATCGTTCTCCGGAACCAGGGATTTACCAGAAATCTGGGCATGGTCGTGTTCTTTGAAAAATTCAATATACTTGCGTCTAAGTTCGTGTGCTGTCATAGGTTAGCATAGTAGGCATGGGGCGCCGAAATGTCAATAC
>CAZAMY010000037.1:0-2931 GCA_964485995.1 uncultured Sediminispirochaeta sp. | reverse complement strand
GAGAACTCGGAGAAAAAGTATACCAACCCGCCGTTTTTTTTGCTCACCCGCAGTTCGGCGTAGTTCTTTTCCACCAGCTTCTCCAGTGCCGCTTTTACTTCGTCGAGACTGCGCCCGCTCTCGAGGGCTACTTCGGATGGGGTTGCAACTCCATTTTGGCGCTTTGCAGTTTTCAGGATTACCTGCTCCAGAGGCTCCTTCCGGCCGCGCTGAGAGCCGTTTTCGCTCTCGGAGGCCGACATCCCGCCTACATGCCGCATCGGCTGTTGCTGCTGAGGCCCGTACAGTGCGTTACGCCACCCCACTCTGAGGTTCGCCTCACGAACCTGCAGCGGAAGGGTAATCAGGTCGTATACACAGCCGACTCCAAACAGCCCGCCGGTTACCACATACAGCAGCCCCGTCCCAATTTTCCCCAGATAAAATCTATGAAAACCCAAAGCTCCAAAGCCTGAAATTAGCCACAATAAATATGCTATTCCGGTTGAATACACTCTCATTCCTCCATGTATCAATAAGTCATCTTATACCAGTTCGTCACGTTCCAGAGTCACTTCGCCCTCTTCGGCCAGGCTTCTGACATAGGTCATAAAATCTCTGGTCACCTTTTCTACTTCTGACCGGCGCATCGGCCCCAGGTGCTCGCGTTCGCTGCGGATAAACTCTCTCCGCCGCTGGGATACGTTCTGCAATACCTTCTCTTCCAGCTCCTCCGATTTGCCTTTCAGCATGGTGGCAACATCGCGGTCGGGGTACTTCTGCAGCAGCTCCTGTAACTGCTTATCCGGTATCTCCAGGACACTCTCGATGGAGAAGAGCTTCTGCCGGATTTCATCGGCCAGATTGCTATTCTCTCCATGCAGATTGTCCAGAATACGATTTTCATCCTGCATTGTCATATGCTTTAAGATGTCCGCCAAAACGGACTGTCCGTCAATCTCTTCGCTGACGACCTTGCCCTGTTTCCGGATTCGCTCCCTGAGGCTCTCCTCAACAGAGGAGAGAACCTCCGGCGAGACCTCACCCATACGGGCCATTCGCTTCACGGTCTGCTGCTGCAGTTCAGGGGGAAGCGATTCGAGCACCTCGGAGGCTTTCTGCGGCAGCAGATACGACAGCACAATACTCATTACATGGACCGGCTCCTTCCTCAGCAGAAGCATTATCTGCTGATAATCCATATCATTCAAAAATGAAAACGGACGATCCCCGCTGTACGGATGCACTCTTTTGAGTATTTCTTCGGCCTTCTCTTTTCCCAGAGATGCCTGCAGGATGTCGCGTGCAGTATCAACACCTCCGCGCGGATTAGCGGCAATCTCTCCGGCGATATCACCGAACTCTTCCAGTATCTTCTCTGCCTCAGGCCGCTCGATTCGTTTGATCTTGGCAATTTCACCGGTTACTTTCTCGATCTCCTCCTGGGAGAGGTGCCTGAGCACGGTAGCTGCCTGGTCCTTACCGAGCAGTAACAGCAGCTTAGCCGCTTTTTTGTGTCCGAATCCCGTTTTCAGAAAGCCGTTGCGGCCAACGAACTCTCCCACCGATCCTCCGGAAGGAGATTGGGCGGTGTCATCAGGATGATAAATCTGCGGTTTCACCCTGCTCTCGTTCCCTCCCCCGGCAGAATGCTTCCGCTCGCTTACCGCATGTAAACGATTCGGCGCGGCCGGCTTTTCAGCAGGCTCATTGCCGGAGGCTGCTGTTCCGGAATCTTTAGGCTGCGTCCCCTCTTTTTGCGGGTTCTCTTCCTGCGGGGTGGTTTCGTTTTTCTGGAAAGCCTGCAATTTGTAGGCCTGTATAGCGTGCCGGTTCTTCATACCTCTATTGTACCAATCACTTCCCCGTTAGACAATCTTTAGCTTTAGCATTTCATACTTTCGCGCATACTTATAGTACCGTAAAATTTTAATTTGAAAGAACCTTAAAATTGGGTCAAAGCCTTGGCATTTCAAAAATCTCAGATTTTTAAAATGGCTCCCTTGACAAATTTTTAATAAATCGGTATAAATACACTCGTTCGTGCCGCTGTAGCTCAGTCGGTAGAGCAGGGGACTGAAAATCCCCGTGTCAACAGTTCAATTCTGTTCGGCGGCACAGATAAGCGTTGAGTCTTAGACTCAGCGCTTTTTTTATACCCCGAGGCCAATGCCCCGAGACCAAAGGGTCGGCGGCCGAACGCTCCCGCGGTTTCAGGATTTCAGCTCGGCCGAAACCTCGCGCCGGACCGGATCAATATCGATTAAGGCATACCGCCCCTCTTTGAAGGCTCCGGGATTAATCACATGGGTCGCTCCGCTCGTTTTATGACCAAACGATTCATGAATGTGCCCCGATAGGACCAGCAGCGGCTGGTATTCGCTTATCCAGTCGGCAAGAGTACGGCTGCCGACGTGTTTCATCTTCATCGCCCGATCGGCCACCGAACCGTGCGGCGGTTGATGGCTGACCAGGACCAGCGGCAAATCGTTACCCCGGGGCAGCTGCGCCAGAGAACTGGTGATGTCCTGATCGGAGATTTCGTAGGGAGTAGTCACCGGCCCCGGCAGCGCGCCGCTCATTCCGGCCAGTCGCAGCCCCTGAAACTCCTCAGCCGCTGTACTGAGCAAAACGCCCTCCCCTTGCAGATACGACTCGATGTCTCTGTTATCGCAGTTACCGGCTACAGCTTTTACATTGGGATGCAGGTCTCTAAGGGCCTGCAGTACGCTGCGCGCCTCGGGAACCCCGCCGAAATGGGTCAAATCACCGGCACATATCAGAAGATCCGCAGTGGCAGCCGCGTCGGCACAGCGCTCCAGCGCAGCTTCGTTTCCATGTATGTCGGAGATAAGCAGTACTCGCATATCAACCTCCTGCTGTAAGTGTAAGGATAACTCCCGCTATGATCAACTTTAAGACTGTTCAGCTCATGAGAGCAGTGTGTAGAGC
>CAZAMY010000036.1:0-11030 GCA_964485995.1 uncultured Sediminispirochaeta sp. | reverse complement strand
CTCTGCAGGTGTCCAATTTGGACGTATAAAATTATTATGTTTTTGGGACAGTTTCTGATATAGTCATCCACCGGGCGGCCACCAATCTTCGACCCGCCGCCCGAATTCCAACCGGGCCGCCAGCTGCCGCTGCAGCTGCCGCAGCACCAACCTTCGACAGAGCAGAAACAGTCCCTGAACACAATCTCCACAGAGAGATTATATCAGTAAGATATAAAAGCACCAGCTGCCCAGCCACCGCGGCTGTGATGGGATGGTGCCTTCGTGTGAAACAGCAAGGAGTGGAACTTTGGAAGAGACCAGAGGAAGAGTAATACCAGTCGCCATCGAGGACGAAATCAAAGAGTCCTATCTCAACTATGCCATGTCCGTAATCGTCAGCCGGGCCCTCCCGGATGTGCGTGACGGCCTCAAACCAGTACACCGCCGTATCCTCTATTCGATGGGCGAGATGGGACTACGATCCAACCAAGCCTACAAAAAGTGCGGACGCATCGTCGGAGACGTACTCGGTAAGTTCCACCCTCATGGCGACCAGTCGATCTACGACGCACTGGTGCGCCTGGCGCAGCACTTTTCGATGCGCTATCCGGTGGTCGATCCGCAGGGTAACTTCGGCTCGGTCGACGGCGACCCTCCGGCGGCCATGCGTTACACCGAGTCGCGAATGGACCGGCTGGCCGAAGAGATGCTCACCGACATTAAGAAAGAGACCGTCGACTTTGGACCCAACTACGACGACACCATGGACGAGCCGCTGGTCCTGCCCGGTGCTTTTCCCTATTTGCTGGCCAATGGCGCCAGCGGTATTGCCGTAGGTATGGCCACTAACATCCCGCCGCACAATTTGCGCGAAATTACGGCCGCTATCGTAGCCTACATCGAAGATCCAGACATCCACGTAGATGAACTCATCAAGCATATCAACGGACCGGACTTCCCGACCGCCGGCATCATCTTCGGCCGGAAAGGAATCCGCAACGCCTACCGCACCGGTCGCGGCAAAATCACCGTCAGAGCCCGCTGCAGCCTCGAGGAAGCCCGCGGCGGCAAAGAACGGATCATCGTTACCGAATTGCCCTATGCGGTCAACAAGGCCAACCTTATCATCCGCATCGCCGATCTGGTAAAGAATCGCAAACTGGACGGTATTGCCGACCTGCGCGACGAAAGCGACAAAAGCGGCATGCGGATCGTCATCGAACTCAAGCGCGGCGCCGTCGCAAAAGTCGTACTGAACCAGCTCTTCAGCCACACCGCTTTGCAACAGAACTTCAATGTGAATGCCCTGGCACTGGTCGACGGCATGCCGAAGCTTCTCAACCTCAAGGAGATGATTCACTACTTTGTACGGCACCGTGTCGAAGTAGTCACCCGCCGCGCACAGTTTGATCTGAGAAAAGCAGAAGAGCGCGAACACATCCTGGTCGGTCTGAAAATTGCACTCGACAACATCGACGAGGTAGTACAGATCATCAAGAGCTCCAGCAACGCCGAAGACGCCCGTACCAAGCTGATGGACCGCTTCGCCCTGTCCGAACGCCAGGCTCAGGCTATCCTCGATATGCGCCTGCAGAAGCTCACCAGTCTCGAGACCAAAAAGATCGTTGAAGAACTGGAAGAGATCCGCAAACTAATTGCGTACCTGCGTGACCTGCTCTCCAGCGAACAGAAAATTCTCGCGGTAGTCCGCAAAGAGACCGAAGAGCTGGCCGCAAAATACGGCGACGACCGTCGCACCGAAATCCTCATCGATGAGGTCGAAGAGATCAATGTCGAAGACCTCATCACAAAAGAGGATATGGCCGTCCTACTCTCCAACAAGGGCTTCATAAAGCGTGTACCGGTCTCCAGCTACCGCAGCCAGGGCCGCGGCGGCAAAGGCTCCTCTTCCGCCAATCTACGTAGTGAGGACTTCATCGAGCACCTCTTTATCGCCAACACCCACGACTACATCTTCTTTGTCACCAGCGCCGGAAAAGCCTACTGGGTCAAAGTACACGAACTGCCGGAAGGAACCAAAACTTCCCGCGGCTCCCATATAAAAACCCTGCTGCAGATATCCGCAAACGAAGAGATTACCACCGTAATGGCCCTGCAAGAGTTCAGCGAAGACAAATACATCTTCATGGCCACCCGAAAAGGGATTGTGAAAAAGGTCCGCACCAGCGATTTTGCCAACGCAAAAACCCGCGGTATCATTGCACTCAACCTCGGCACAAACGACAAGCTTATATCATCAATCCTTACCAACGGAGATAATGATGTGGTATTGCTAAGCCGCAGCGGCAATGCCCTCCGCTATCACGAAAATGAGGTCCGCGCCATGGGCCGCAGCTCCCGCGGGGTAACCGGCATGAAGCTCTCCAAAGACGATGAGCTGGTCGGCGTTCTCCGCGTAGAGGAAAACGAACACATGTTCCTGATTACAGAGAATGGTATCGGCAAACTGGTAGAGTACGGACACTTCCACCCCCACGGTAGAGGTACCCGCGGCCAAATCGCCTACAAGAGCGATGATAAAACTGGCGAGCTGGCCGGCGTCCTCAGCCTCGGTAAAGAAGACGATATAGTCTGCATTACATCCCGCGGCGTGAGTATCAAGCTCCCGGTAGAGTCGATCCCCGTCCAAGGCCGTACCGCCCGCGGAGTTATCCTGGTAAATATCGAAAAGCCTGATCAGCTAGTCGGTGTAGCGCGAGTGATAAACGAGAAGGACGAAGAATAGCTGTTTCACGTGAAACAGCTAGCCGAAGATTGGTGCTAAAGTAGTTACAATCTTCTTTAATAAAGAGAGTTGGAAGTATAAATATAGTAATTGCTTCCAACTCTTTTTTTGTCTGACACTTATAGTACTATGCGCACCATTCTTCGTACAGCAGCGGGTGACGAGTAGCTTCATAGTACTGGGGTACATACTCTTTTGAAAACTTCAAAGGAGTTTCATAATTTCTGATCCAACACTTTTTCTCTGTATCTGTAAGATTAAGTCGAGTGATAAAATATCTCGATGTAAATAGACTTTGTAGATGATATTTCCTAATCGAATCCGGAACTCCAGCCAACTGAGAGTGGGTTATGAATGTTTTCTCACGCACTCGGTTTTTCTTTAGGTAGTTATGGTAGAACTGGTATATATACAGTCTTTCCATCTGATTATTGACGTTTTTTCCAAAACATATGGATTTTATCACATGCTCCGCTAAGTCCTTTCTGAATTGACGATCCATATAGTTTACTGGGAACAGTGGGTTATTGATGGTGCGAGGCTCCTTGCTGGAAATCTTGAAATGTCTGAGTAAATTTGCTTCGTAAAGAGTGAGAAGCCATTTGTCATTGTTGATAGCTCTTCCATATTCCAATTTCTTGTCTGTGAGTAAGTCCATTGGAAACCTGTCAGAGGCTGCAGAAGGTAGTTTGAGTAACTCAAACAAAAGGTCGTTGAATGCATGTTCAACACTTTTTGTATCCGCTTTCCAGATACTCTCATAATGATTCCTTTCTTTTTGTTGTTTGTCAGTGAGAATGCCTGTTCGTTTTATTACTGAATAATTGAATTGATAAAAGAAAAGCGATACTCTACCTACAGCTATATTGATATTGTTTGGATAGTAGAAATTAACTGCAAGACTCTCAAATCCATCCGATACGAAAGGTTCGTGAAGCGATACATTCTCTCTCAGGATTGAATTTGCAGCAATTGCCTGTCGTGAAAGACGGCGGATTTTATTAAGCACTGTATTATGCGAAACCTTGAAGCGACGGGACATGTCAGAAATACTACTTGTAGATATCAACTCTTTTAGTAAGTTCTGATAATTCACCTTTTTCTTCGCGTAGTAATCTATACTGAAGGTTTGCTTCGAAAACCGGATTTTGCAGTTTTTACATTTATACCGTTGAATTTTTCCGTATACCTTTGATGAATAGAATCCATCTTTGGCGTACCAATTGTACTTATTTTCCTTTAAGACGTATTTGTGATTAACACATTGAGGGTTGGGACAGAATAATGGTTTATACATAGGTCCTCCTTATTAGATTGGGTTCTATCTAATAAGACAGAGGTTTCCTTACATCTGCTTCAATTTTTTCTAAAGTTTTTCGAAAAATGGTGAAAAAAATTCCGCAAATGACTATATATCTATTACTTGCTACCTTTGAATGTTTTTGAATGAGTTAATATTGCAGGTAAAAGTAATAATTGGTTATCTGTCACCAATTTTCGACAGAGTGGGGAGAACAGTATTCCAAATTCTGGTTTTTTCTTCTTCTGGGAGAAAAGTAGCAAATACGGTATTCTTAAGGAGCTGTACTACTTCCTTGAAAGTAAATATATTTTCTGTCAAAAGATTCATATACTCATCATTGAGCTCAGCACCGAAAATAGTTGGATCATCAGTGTTTAAAGTAACATTGATACCTTTGTCAAAAAAGGTACGGATTGGATGATCCTTGTATGAAGAAACATATCGCCCTGTAATAATATTACTTTTTGGACAGATCTCCAGAGGGATCTGTGTTTCAACTAATTTATCTTGAAGCTTTTCATCATGTATTGCGCTAATGCCATGACCGATTCGTTCAATATCAAGATCTTCGATTGCATGCCAAATCGATTCCGGGCCTACGTCTTCGCCGGCATGGGCAACTGTGTGAAGCCCCTCTTTTTTGGCTTTCTCAAATACTTTTTTGTAGTCTTGCGCTGGCCCTTTATTTTCAGCTCCACCAAGTCCAATCCCTATTACTGAATCTTTTCTGTGCTTCAAAGTCAAATCTAGGTTTTTCATGGCATTGTCGGGACCGAAAGTCCTCGACACATCCATAATGTACTTAAGCTGCAAGTTTTCTTCTTGAGATAGTTTCTGAGAGCCTTCGTCTAAGATCTCCACAATTTTTTCAAATGAAAACCCGTTTCTTACGAATTTTGAGGGGGCAAAAAAGATTTCTGCATATGCTATCTTATTACGTTTGAGGTAATCTCTTGCATCTTCAATTAAGAGTAGTATGTCTTCTTCTTGTTGAAATGAGTTTTGAACTACATTTATAAAAAGATCAATAAAATCGTTCAGCGTGTTCACTTGAAAGCGCTTATAGAGATCTTCTTTTGAGGAAATTCCTTCAAAGTCTGTATGGTGCTTCTTTTTTAGCTTCCATATTGTATCGACACTGGCTAGGCCTTCGAGGTGGAGGTGAATTTCTGTTTTCGGCAATGAAACGATAATGTTGCGCAATTCTTGTCTAGTCACTGTTTTCTTTTCCATAGACATACCACTCATAGGTATATTAATAATTTGTGTATCCTCTTCTACAATAACGGCGAAACTTTACATAATGTTTAGTAAAGTTTTATATGTATCAGTAAGATACTAATAGGAAACTCCCCTAATACTAACTCTATATCATTTTGTTATAATTTCAACGATTTTATTATAAATATCTAATATTCTCCTCTGCAGCTTACTCTGCCGCTCTTACTGGATACATCTAATTCCCTTTCACTTTGAGTGCTTTGTCAACAATGTTTTCGGGGAACTTCACACCATATCCACATCTTATTCACAGGATTCTAAGTTCAGATTAAAAAAAGGAGCTGCCTACTTATGAGACAGCCCCTTCAAACAAACTCTAAAAAGAAAAGTTCTAACTTGCGAGATTTACACTGATTCTACAGATGTTACTCCGGGTACTGTCTCTTTAAGATATTTCTCTATACCCTGTTTCAGAGTGAGCTGAGCCATTGGACAGCCATTACAAGCTCCCTGAAGCTGAACTGATACTATTCCGTCCTCAGTAACTCCAACAAATTTTACATCGCCTCCATCTGCTTGAAGAGAGGGGCGAACATCTTCTATAGCTTTGCGTACTTGTTCTTCCATGTTATTCCTCCAACTGAAAAATACTTTATTTTGACTTGTTTGGTCAAGCAATACTGTTGTATGAACCGTGGTGTTTTCCTGAAACTTACTATACAAAATACAGCAAGTTATGAATAAACCAATGTTTATCACAGCCAATAGATTGAACCGAAAGAAGTTAGTAACATTTGGACACCATTCTTCGGACAACAAGACTGACAGGGTCCTAAATTTCGTGTATAATACCGACCAATATGGCAGCACAGACAATCGTATTTGCAAACCAGAAAGGCGGAGTGGGAAAAACCACCTCTGCAGTAAATATCGGGGCTTTTCTTGCAGAAGCAGGTAAGAAAGTACTTCTCCTTGATTTTGATCCTCAGGGTAACCTGTCCAGCAGTGTGGGAGCAGAAAGAGAACAACCTGGGTCCTATGAATTGATAACCGAACAGACCAGCTTTGAGCAGGCGGCTCAAGAGACAACCGTAGGTAATATGATGGTCATACCAGCTGATATCAACCTCACCGGCGCCAACATAGAGCTTATTGAGGCTGATGAACGTGAATACTACCTGAAAAAAGCCATCTCAAAGTTCAAAGAAAATTGGGATTATATATTGATTGATTCTCCACCTTCACTGGGTATGCTTACCCTGAATGGATTGGTGGCTGCAGACTATGTGTTTATACCACTACAGTGCGAATACTTTGCAATGGAGGGGCTCAGCCAGCTTCTCCAGACAATTCGGATGGTGCAGAAATCCCTCAACAAAGAGCTAAAGATAGGCGGAATCTTTTTTACTATGTATGATTCAAGAACGAATCTAGCCAATGAGGTAGTCCAAGAGGTGTCCGGATATTTTAGACAGGTAGTATTCAAGACAATAATTCCGCGAAATGTAAAGCTGTCGGAAGCACCATCGCACGGGGTACCTATCAGCCAGTATAATGCGACCTGTCTGGGAGCAAAGAGTTATCAGAAGCTCGCCGAGGAGGTATTGAATCGTGTCTAAGCGTGCATTAGGAAGAGGAATTGATGCGCTCATTCAACAGGTAGATGACGACACTACTTCCGACCACAAAGATGTAACCACTGTTCCACTGCGGAACATACAGCCGAATCCATATCAGCCGCGAACCGAATTCGACGAGGAACGGCTCTTTGAGCTTGCCGAATCGATCAAGCAGCAAGGGGTGATTCAACCTCTGATTGTCGAGAAAGAGCGCGATATCTACACGATAATTGCCGGGGAGCGAAGATTTCGTGCGGCCAGGATGGCCGGCTTGTCGGAAGTTCCGGTTATTCTTCGCAAGTTTACTGATGATGAAAAACTCGAGATTGCATTGATTGAAAACATTCAACGTGAGGATCTCAACCCGATAGAAGAGGCAAAAGCATATCGAAAGCTCATGGAGCGTAATAATCTCAGCCAGGATAGCCTCGCCAAGAAAATAGGCAAGAAACGCTCAACTGTTGCCAATTCGGTGCGGCTGCTCAAGCTGCCGGAGGATATGCAGGAGTCGATTGTAAACGGTGAGTTGAGTTCCGGGCATGCGCGGGCGATTCTCTCGGTAATCAATCCGGCTGATCAAAGGATTCTCTACAACCGCATAATCAACGAACATCTCTCGGTACGCGAGGCCGAGCGTCAAGCTGCCGGATTCAACAAAGGAATGCGCAGTTCAGAGAAGGAGCGTGATAAGAATTCTCAGCCGCGGATAGTTCCTCCGGAGGTACAAGAGATCGAGCAGAGGTTTCTCGATAAGCTGGGTACCAAGGTTTCTCTCAAGGGAAACATGCAAAAAGGAAGGATTGAGATAACCTACTATTCAAAAGAAGATCTCGAAAGGGTGTATGATATTATTACGGGCTCTGAAGCCTGATATATCAGGACGGGTACTATAGAGCTTTTCTTTTCCTTGTTTGCGAATATGGTGTTACTATCTTGTAAGCTTGGTGTTAACAAATTGGTGGGGTATAGGCACGCTATATATGCGTGCTTTTTTATTGGGAGAATGTAGTCATCATGGCCGGTTGTGCCGGTTGGGTGTTTTATTACAACAAATCATAAAAAAAGACGGGAATGAGTAACACCCCGTCTTTTTGAGAAGTCTTCCAACGTCTGTCTAAACCTATTCTGATGTAAAAGCTACTTGCCGAACTGTTCGTTCAGTTTTCGGATTGCTTCTTCCAGCACGTCCATTGATGTGGCGTAGGAAAAGCGGATGAATCCTTTTCCGGTCGGGCCGAATGAGCTGCCGGGAATACTGGTGATTTTGGCTTCTTTGATCAGGGTTTCCGCGAAAGCCCAGTCGTCGGGATTGTGTTCGGAGATATCAACGAATACGTAGAAGGCACCGTCCGGCATCGCGCATTTGAAGCCGGGAATCTTGTTCAGCTCGGCGACGAAATAATCACGGCGGCGCTGATACTCTTTGCGCATCGCCTCTGTGTCGTCCTGCGGGCCGGTCAACCCGACTTCATATGCTTTTTGGGCAAGTATGTTCGGGCAAATATTGGCCAGGGACTGGAACTTCACGATTTCCCCGATAATTTCGGGAGCACCAGCGGCAAAGCCGATGCGCCATCCGCACATAGCGTAGTCCTTAGAAGCACTTCCCACTGTAATTACCCGGGAAGGGTCTGTGGCGGCTTTCGCGGTTGGAACGTGTTCCTGGTCGAAAATCACTTTATCATACGCTTCATCGGAGAGAATGTAGAGGTCGTGTTTTACGGCAAGTTCATTTATCCGCACCAACTGGTCGTAATCGAGGACTCCGCCGGTTGGGTTGCTCGGTGAATTGAGCATGATCACTTTTGTTTTGGGCGTGATCAGTTTTTCGAGTGCAACGAAATCGACAGCAAAGTTTTTTTCCGGCAGCAGAGGATAGAGTACCGGGATACCGTCGGCGTCTTTGATGATACCATCATAGGAGGCAAAGCCGGGATCCGGACGGAGGACTTCATCGCCGGGGTTCACCAGAGCTCGCAGTGCAAGGTGCAGCGCGCCACTGGCGCCGTGGGTAATGACGACCTGCGTATTTGGATCGTATTCAACTCCGTAGTCTGATTTATACCGTTCTGCCACTGCGGCACGGGTTTGTGGAAGCCCGTTAGTCGGAGAGTAGCCGATGAACCCGTCGTTCATCATCTCTTTGCTTGCATCGAGGATGTACTTGGGGGTTTTGAAATCGGGTTGTCCGACTTCCAACCGGGTAAGTCCTGTCATTTTAGAAGCCATATCGAAGATCTTCCGAATCGGAGATGCTTGGATTTCTTTTGTGCGTTCTGATAATTGGATAGCCATTCTGCTCACCTTCTTATTTATCAAGATTAGTAAAACTTTTTATAATGATAGGAAAGGAATGCGAAGTCGTCAAGAGTAAAGTAACTCAAGAGTAATTATTTTTAAAAGATCCACATTCAAAGCTCCGTTTTTTCGTAGTATAGTGGAGGCCTATGGCAAAAAGACGAGATTTTTTTATCTGTAACGAGTGTGGGCATGAAGAAGCAAAATGGCTTGGTCGCTGCCCCGAGTGCGGCAGCTGGAACAGCTTCCGTGAGATGAAAGCCGCGGCAGCGCCGGGTACCGGTGGTTCAGGTTCCGGCCGCAGCGGGTCTGGTGCTGGCTCCGGAGGCCGCCACAAGAAGCTGCAGGCGGTTTCACTGGAAGAGGTGGAGGTGGCTGACGGCGTACGTCTGGACACCGGTATAGACGAGGTCAACCGCGTTCTGGGCCGCGGTGCGATGCTTGGTGCGACTGCGCTTATCGGCGGGGAGCCGGGTATCGGAAAATCCACGCTCATGCTGCAGTTGTCCGCCTCGATACGGACTGACCGGCCGGTTTTGTATATCTCAGGTGAGGAATCACTGCCGCAGATCCGCATGCGGGCCGAACGCCTCGGAATCGTCCACCCCAGTCGTTCGAAAAATGGTGCTGAACGCGCTGTAAATAACGGCAGTGAAGAAGTTGGCTCTGCGGTGAAACTTGTCAGTGAGTCGGACTTGGACCGCATTATGGCGGTTTTACGACAGGAGAAGCCGAGGGTGGTGATTGTGGATTCGATTCAGACGCTCATTTCGGCGGACGCCGGTAGTGTGCCGGGTACTGTGAATCAGCTGAAATACGGCTGCCACGAGCTGATCGATTGGGCGCGGGAGGAGCAGGCGGCTCTCTTTCTGGTGGCCCATGTAACCAAGGAAGGGGCGATAGCCGGGCCGAAGGTGATCGAGCATATGGTAGATACGGTGCTGTACTTCGAGCAGGCCGGGTCAGGTTTGCGGATTGTGCGAGCGGTGAAAAACCGGCACGGATCGGTGGATGAGATCGGGCTGTTCACGATGGAGGCCGAGGGGCTGGTGCAGGTTCCGGATGCTGCGTCGTTCTTCTTGGAGCAGCGGGAAGATGAGCTGCCGCCGGGAATTACGGCTGCTCCGGTGTACGAGGGTACCCGGGTTTTGATGGTAGAGATCCAGGCGCTGGTGGTGCCGGCCAAGAGCGGTTTTTCAAGAATTTACTCGGATAAGATCGACAACAACCGGGTCAGCCGGATTGCGGCGGTGCTGGAGAAACTGCTGTCGGTGCGTTTTTCGGACCAGGATATCTATATCAATGTGGCCGGTGGGATCCGGCTGGGGGAAGTCGGGATCGAGTTGCCGTTGGCGATGGCCTTGTACTCGGCGCGGACGGGGATTCCGGTGCCCAAGCAGACGGCTCTGGCTGGAGAAATCAGCTTGGCTGGCGAGATCCGACCGACGGCGCATATGCAGCGGCGGATCCGCACCGCGGCGGATATGGGCTTTAAGCGTTTTATCGGACCACGGGATGTGCGGGCCCAGGAGACGGTCTCCGGAGCGGACAGTCAGGCCAAGGCGGGGGGGAGTCGTTCGAAGAATGGTGCCGGCGGCGGAGCTTCTGGCTCGAATGCGGAGGGGTTTCAGCAGGTGCGGACGCTCGGCGAGGCGGTGAAACACGTCTTCGGGCAGAAATAGGCCCCGCTTTGGGCGGGGCGATGGCCTATATAATTGAAATTTTTTCCTTAAAATTCCCTTTGAATTATGAGAGCAGGCTCAGGAGGAAGGGGAAGGCGATGAAGGTGCCGGCGGCGCTGCCGACGCTCGAGAGGAAGAAGACGACCAGGGCGTGGGTGAAGCGGTTGCGGAAGAAGCCG
>CAZAMY010000035.1:0-11267 GCA_964485995.1 uncultured Sediminispirochaeta sp. | reverse complement strand
ATTCTGATTTTACCCGGCGGGTAGTCTAAGGCTACGAAGATGTGCAGCAGCAGTCCGTCTTTTTCGACGCCCTTTACAACTCGCTGCGCCGCACTCCCACCGGAGTACTCGGAGAGTTGAACGGCAGTGCCCGCAGCACTTCCATCGACCAGAGTTTTCTAGAAATTTCCGGGTTCCTGGTCGAAATGCACAACGACATCCCGGGACGGATAGTTCACCGAATAGTGCCCGAGGGAAGCAGTTTAGACCTCTGCCGAGAACTCCTGGCAAGTGCGCACTCAAGTAACCCGGCCTTCACCCTGGGATATGTTCCCGACAACGACGGCGACCGGGGAAATATAGTCTTTGTTTCTGAAAACACACCGGAACCGCGACAAATTGCCGCACAAGAGGTGTTTGCTTTAGCGGTACTGGCCGAGCTGGCCTATCAAAGGCATTTCATGTCTGTAGACAAGCCCAAAGCGGTGGTGGTAAACGGCCCGACATCAATGCGGATTGAACGAATTGCACGCGCATTCGGGGTCGAGGTGTGGCGAGCTGAAGTCGGAGAAGCAAATGTCGTCAATCTGGCCGAAGAATTACGGGGCCGCGGATACCAGGTTCGGATTCTCGGCGAGGGATCGAATGGAGGGAATATCACACACCCATCCACCGTTCGCGATCCCCTGTGCACCATCTACTCACTTGCAAAACTCATCGCTTTCCGCAATGAAGCACCCCATTTCAACCCCTATCGTGAGTGGTGTCTGAGCGAAGAGAGCCGCCAGGTGTATAATGCCAATTTTACGCTTGCAGATATCCTGGAATCGTTGCCCCCCTTTTCGACTACCAGCGCCTACGAGCCCGAGGCCAAGATGCAGATCAAAACCCGCGATCATGCGGCACTGAAACGACGCTGGGAACAGGTCTTCCTGCAAGAGTGGGAGGGGTACCGCAGTTTTCTGCAGTCTGAGTACGGTATTGTTAGCTGGCGGGAGATCAACTACGAGGGGACCGAGGCTAAAGTGGGTTTCGGCCCGCAGTATCGAAGCGGAAGTGAGAAAGGCGGCCTGAAAATCGTCTTTTCAAATGCCGAGGGTGAGGATACCGATTTCATCTGGATGCGCGGTTCCGGAACCGAACCGGTTTTTAGAATCCTGGCCGATTCTTATGGGGCAGACCGCACACGTCACGACTGGCTGCTGCAGTGGCATCGATCAATGATTGAATCCGCCGACAGCATCCAATAAAATATCATTATAGGATCATACTTTAGGAGGAAGAAATGAGTGTTCATATTGGAGCTAACAAAGGAGATATTGCAGATGTAGTGCTGCTGCCGGGAGATCCCCTGCGCGCACAGTTCATAGCTGAGAATTATCTTTCCAACCCGGTGCAATACAACAAGGTCCGCGGCATGTACGGATACACCGGCACATATAAGGGAATGCCGGTTTCGGTTCAGGGATCGGGAATGGGCATCCCGTCTATTTCAATCTATGCCCATGAACTGATCAACAACTACGGGGTACAGCGTCTGATGCGGATCGGTTCCTGCGGTTCGATGCAGGAACACGTGAAAATCCGCGACTTAGTATTCGGCATGGCCAGTTCACACGACTCGGCCATCAACGACCGCCGGTTTCCAGACATGACCTACGCCCCTATCGCCGATTACGGCCTGTTGGAGAAAGCGGTGAATACCGCCCGGGAAAAGGGATACCGACATCATGTAGGGAACATCCTCTCAACCGATCTGTTTTACAACGACGACCTGGAACTATGGAAACAGTGGGCAGCCTTCGGTGTACTAGCGGTGGAGATGGAAGCTGCGGCCCTGTATACCCTTGCATCCAAATTCGGTGTTCAGGCACTTACCATGCTGACTGTCAGCGATCATCTGGTTACAGGTGAACAGACTAGCAGCGAAGAGCGCGAAAAAACCTTCACCCAGATGATGGAAGTTGCTCTGGAAACGGCAGTTTCACAGCAGTAGGGCCTATTTAATGCGATAGACTGCTTTGTCGGCGGCAATAAAGCCTTCGCGCTCCAGCTCGATCAAACAACTGTCTACTCTTTTATAGTCGTATTCATTCAGTGCGCGGGTAAGCTGCGCCTTGGTGAGCGGGCCTTCGGCCGTAATCAAGCGCAGCAGCGCTCCGCGTATTTGACGGTTCGAGTTTTCGAAAGGGGCTTGCCGGTGGTAATGTGCGCTGCGACGGTTTGGATTCGGAACAGAATACTTCAGATACACTCCGTAATCCATTAGTGCATAGTACCAGTGGCGCGGGTCGCGGTAGTCCAGCACCTGTTCTACCACACTCAATACATCCCCGTCCTTTACCTTCTCCTCGTTCTCGAAAAAAAAGTACAACACAACTCTGCGGATATTGGTTTCAATAAAGGCTGCCGGTTTACCGAATATAAACGCCTGCAGAGAGCCGGCGGTTGCAGGTCCTATCATTGGAAAAGAAATCAGAGTTTCTGGATCGTCGGGAAGTTTTCCGCCGTATTCAGTGTGAACCAGTTCGGCAATACGTTTGAGCCCCAGGGCTCTGCGGTTATACCCCAGGCCCTGCCACAGCTGCAGCACCTGGCTCAAAGGGGCTTGAGATAGTGCTTCGAAGGTGGGAAAACGATCTAAAAACGGCTGATACTTTTTCAGTACCCTCTCGGTCTGTGTCTGCTGCAGCATCAATTCAGAAACGAGAATTTCATACGGATTATCTGTATCGCGCCAGGGAAACGGCCGGCCGTATTCCCGGTAGTAATCCCATATGCGCTGCTGAAATCGGTTGATTTGGGTCGGTAATAACTTCATGCTCAGCGGCCGGATTCAGCTATCGGAGGCAGCCTTCTCGCGCCGTTTGCGCGCCTTCTCGGCGCCGCGGCTGATGCGGTTCCAGACGCCGGTCAAGCCCATTGCTTTCTTCATTGCAATTAGTGTGGCTTTGGCCTCTTCGCGGGCTACCTGTGTGCCTTCGAAAATGACCTCCTCAACCAACCCGGTTCGCTCCTGATACGCCTGCCGTTTCTCCCGCATTGGATCGAGAAAGTTGTTCAGAGCAGCAGCCAGCTTCGTTTTTACCTCGACATCGCCAACCTTTCCCGCACGGTAGCGGGATTTCAGGTCTTCCACCTCTGCCTTGTTCGGATTAAAGATATCGTGATAAATAAACACCGGATTTCCCTCTACCTTGCCCGGCACATCCGCACGCACCCGGTTAGGATCGGTGTACATGCTGCGCACCTTCTTCTCTACAGTTTTAGCATCATCCGAAATAAAAATTGCGTTACTGAGCGACTTCGACATTTTGGCACTGCCATCCGTCCCTACCAGCGTCGGAACCTCGCCGATCTTTACATCCGGAATCGGAAATACCTCGCCGTACAGCGTGTTGAAACGGCGAGCGATTTCACGGGTTAATTCTACGTGGGATTCGTTATCTTTTCCTACAGGGACCAAATTTGCCCGCGGCATCAGGATATCAGCCGCCTGCAGCACAGGATAGCCGAGCAGTCCAAAAGGAATTTCATTTAGATTGGCCGAGTTGGCCATATCTTTAATACTAGGCAGCCTCTGCAGACGCGGCACGGAGACCAGCATCTCAAAGATGAGATTCATCTCGTATACTTCGTGCACAGCCGACTGCAGATAAATCTTCGATATCTCAGGATCAATTCCACAGGCCAGATAGTCGAGTACCATTTCCTTTGAATTGACAGAAATATTCTCGATATCCGCTTTGCTGGGCTTGGTGGTCAGCATGTGAAGATCGGCAATGATAAAAAAACAATCGTATTTTTCCTGATACTTCACGCGGTTAAAAATTGATCCAACGTAGTGCCCAAGATGCAATTTACCTGTAGGTCGATCGCCGGTCAGTATACGTGGTTTATCCATGATGGTTCTCCATTTCTTCAGGTCTCTGGCTACTATAACGCGGGATGCAAAAAGAGACAACTGAGGAACTTTCTAAAATCGCAGATTTTTACCACCTGCGATTCTACTGCTGTTCCGATTTTTTGGGTTTTTCCTTTACCGGCGGCTCGTGGGGCTTCACATGCCCGCTTTCCATCAATACGGCTATCGGACGCAGAGCCGGAATATTCTCACATGTAATCTGTATCACTACCATGATGGGTACCGATAGAAACATTCCGATCACACCCCAAATCCACCCCCAGAATATAAGGGAAAATAGAATGAGCAGCGGGCTGATATTCAGGCGACGCCCCTGAAGGCGCGGATCGAGGAAATTTCCGATAGTCACCTGGGTGGCGATCATAGTCGCTGCAACCGCGATTATCTTTCCCATGTTCGGATAGAACTGGATCACACCCATAGTGATGGTTATTACCACCAGAACGAATGAGCCGATTGACGGAATGAAGTTAAGAAGAAAGGCCAGCACACCCCACACAATCGGAAAATCCACACCGATGATCAGCAGAAAAAACCAGACGAACAATCCGGTTGCCAGACTGATAAAAAATTTGAGGTTAATGTAACGGCCGACCTGCTGGTTTATGTGTTCGATAATTCTCCCGATATGCCTTCCAGTCTCCTCATCAAAGGCCCGTGCCAGTTTGCTCTTGAACAGCGGCTTTTCCAGCAGGAGGAATATAAGAAAGATGATAATAAGTATAAGGGAACTGAAAAAGTTGATCAGGGATCCCGACAATCTTACCAGATAATCACGCAGAGCGCCCTGCCAGTCTATATCGGTTGAAAAATCGAATGAAATGTCAAAGCGCTGCAGCACCATAGTCTCGATCTGCGAGCTTATTTCAGTATAGCGGGATGCATACTTGGGATACTCTTTTATGAATGAGTTTACACTGGTCTGCAGGAAAAGATAGATCAGGAACATAACCCCAAACAGAACTAGCAAAGTCAAAATCAGAGCTAAGACTCTTGGGATATGCATTTTGTCGAGCATATTCACCAGCGGGGCAATGATAAAAGATAGAAATATTGCGATAATAAGAGGAAGCAGTATGGAGGCGGCCATTTTCAGCACCGCCCCCAGCATGATGACTGTAATTACTCCCAAGAGACCGGTAGATACAGCTGATATTCTCATAGTCTTTTCAATATAACAGTTTTTGGCATGAAATGTAATGTAGTGTTAAAAAACTTGTGGCAGAAAGCTGAAACCCACAACATATAGTGGCTGCGAAATTCCGACCCCCTATATATTGTGCATATTCTGTGGACACCACAGGATTCTTAACACTATATTCACCGCCACCCAAAGATTCTTGACAACAAGCCTTGCCGCTCCTCCTGCTCTTCATAAAAAGGACCTAATGAGAGCAGCCGCTGCGAGCGTTCCTTCAACATCTGTGAAGTCTTTTTACTAATCAGTATCGGAAGATGCTGAGCCAGAACCTCCTGGATATACCGTGCGGTGCTGGCGGAATCCTTATGAGCACCCCCTTCTCCTTCTGAGATAATGCCGTGGATTACACCGAGTTCCAGGAGGTCCCTGGAGGTCAAGCGCATCAGCTCAGCCGCGAGTTTGGCCTTCGAGGCATCCCGCAGTAGGATTGAGGCGCAGCCCTCCGGTGAAATAACCGAATAGACGGAGTTTTCCAGCATAAACACCCGATCGGCTACGCCGATTCCGAGCGCCCCCCCGGAGCCCCCCTCACCGATTACAATTGCGATAACCGGAACCTGCAGCCGGGAGAAATCCCGGAGATTGCGGGCAATTGCCTCGCCGATTCCCCGCTCTTCGGAGGAGAGACCGGGATATGCCCCCGGAGTATCGATAAAGGTGATTACCGGTCGACTGAAAATTACCGCCTCGTGGGCCAGCCGCAGCGCCTTTCGGTACCCCTCGGGCTGGGCCATGCCGTAGTTGCGGGTCAGATTGTCTTTCAGGTTCCGCCCTTTCTGCTGAGCCAGGATCGTAACCGGAATACCCTCAAAAAAACCGATCCCGCCGATCAACGCAGCATCATCCCCGCCGTGCCTGTCTCCGTGCAGTTCGAAAAAATTGTCGAATATCGCATCGATGTAATCCATCGCCGTCGGTCGCTCGGGATGACGAGCCAGGGTAACCTTTTCCCAGGCGGTAGTTTCGCTCTCGCCGCCGAACAACTTGTGCTCGATTTTGGAAAGATCTTCATACACCTGCATATGTTCTTCGGAGGCCAGTTTTTTCAGTTCCTTCAGTTTTTTATGAAAATTCAGTTCAGGCATAGTCTATCTCACCTCCCGATGGGGTACGTGGGTGTCAATCAGGAACGAAAGGGTAGATTTGAGCTGTTTGCGATCTACAATCGCATCGACAAAGCCCTTTTCCTGCTGAAACTCGGAGCGTTGAAAGCCCTCCGGGAGTTTCTGTTTGATGGTTGACTCAATAACCCGCGGCCCGGCAAAGCCAATCAGTGCGCCCGGTTCAGCCAGAATCACATTACCGAGCATAGCAAATGAGGCGGTGACCCCCCCGGTTGTAGGATGAGTCAGTACCACGAAAAACGGCAGATGCTGCTCTTGCAAAAGTGCAATTGCGTGACTGGTCTTGGCCATCTGCATTAGAGAGTAGATTCCCTCCTGCATCCTGGCACCCCCTGAAGCGGCGAACAAAACCACCGGAAGTTTCTCCTCCACGCCTTTCAGCAGCAGCCGGGTCACCTTTTCGCCGACGGCAACCCCCATACTTCCACCCATGAAGGCGAAGGACATAACTCCTAATGCTGCCGCCCTTCCCTCAATAAGACAGGTACCGATGGTGACCGCCTCGTTTTGGCCGGATTTCTGCCGGGCTTTGTCCAGTTTCTCTTTATAGCCGGGAAATTCGATCGGGTCTACCGACCGGATACTGGCATCAAACTCTTTGAAGGTGCCCGGATCGGCAATTGTAAATATTCTCTCTTTCAGTGCCAGCTGAAAATGGTGGTTACAGCCGGGACAGACATACATATTTTCTTTTAAAATCTGATCATCGATATGCCGATGGCAGATTGGACAGGCGTGTTTCTCTTCGATATACGCCAGTTCGTTCTTTTTTTGTGCAGCTCGGCCTTTTCGCACGCCGGAGGTTCTCCAACGCACACGTTCCTGTCTCTGCGGCCGTCCTGCGTATTTTTTGAATCTATCTAGTATTCCCATACGCTACTCCTCGAGAATTTTGGAGAGCCCGAAGGTACCGAAGTTGCCCTGTTGGAACAGAGCACTATTTAGAATCTTCTTCTGAACCTCGATGTTGGTTTCAATACCCTCGATGACATATTCATCGAGGGCCCGTTTCATGCGGGCAATCGCGCTCCGCCGGTTGCGTCCGTAGGTAATAAGCTTGGCCACCAGCGAATCATAAAACGGTGATACCATGTAACCTTGATATAAAAACGAATCTACTCGTACGTTTCTTCCACTAGGTTGAAGATACCTGGTAATGCGCCCCGGTGTCGAGGCGTTGATCCGGCACTCGATCGAAGCCCCTTCCAGCCGAATATCCTCCTGACGCAGATCCATCGGCTCTCCGCTGCAGCCCCGAATCTGTTCCTTGATGATATCAACATTACTGATGAACTCAGAAACCGGGTGTTCGACCTGTACACGGGCATTGACCTCCATAAAGTAGTACTGCTCGCCGTCAAACAGGAACTCTATGGTTCCGGCCCCTTTGTACCCGATACTCTTGAACAGATTGACCGCATCCTGACACATGCGGTCACGAATAGTTTGATCTATACCCGGAGACGGACTCTCCTCCAGAACCTTCTGATGATTCTTTTGCAGGGAGCAATCACGTTCACCGAGATGAATTACGTTGTCGAAAGTATCCGCCAGAATCTGTACTTCTATATGCCGGGGATTCTCCAAATACTTCTCCATATAGATCGTGCCGTCTGAGAATGCTGTTTCCGCTTCATGGGTGGCTATGCGCATTGCAGCTTCCAATTCCGAATGTTCGCGGACAATTCGCATTCCTTTGCCGCCCCCTCCGGAGGCGGCCTTGATGATAATCGGATACCCGGCCTTTTCAGCAAACTCGGTTGCGGTTTTCAAGTCCGCTACCGGGCCGTCGCTGCCGGGAGTTATCGGTAATCCGGCTTTCTCGGCCGTTTTTCGGGCCTGCACTTTATCTCCGAGAAAAGAGATCGTTTCGGCCTCCGGCCCGATAAAAACCAGCCCGGCATCCTTCACCTGTTGGGCGAATTTGGCACTTTCGGAGAGGAAGCCCACTCCAGGGTGCACCGCATCACAACCGGCGAACAGAGCGGCCGAAATGAGGTTCGAGCTGTGCAGGTAACTCTTTTTTGCCTCTGGAGGACCGATACATACAGCCTTGTCGGCCATCTCTACAGCCAAGGATTCCCGGTCAGCTTCAGAGTACCCTACCACTGATTCGATTCCCATCTCTTTGAGGGTTCGGATTATTCTCACCGCTATTTCACCACGGTTGGCAATAAATACCGATTTTACCATACTACAGCTTCTCTATCTCGAAAAGTGGAGCTCCGTACTCGACCATCTGCTGGTTCTCTACGAGTACTTTCTTGATACGGCAGTCGAACTCGGCCTCCAGTTCGTTCATCACCTTCATTGCTTCGATGATACAGAGAGTATCACCTGTTTTTACCTCGTCACCCTCTTCCACATATGAGGGGGAATCGGGAGAGGGGGTCCGATAGAAGGTGCCGACTATCGGTGCCGTGATTACTTCAGTCTCTTTTTCGGGCGACTCTGCACCGTGATCGGAACCGGTTGTGGTCTGGGCAGGTCCGGGTTCCATTTCGGTTCGACCGGGCGCAGTAATAGGTGCGGCAGCAGCCGGCTGAGCGGCGGGTTGCGGTGCAATCGCACTTGCTTTTTTGAGGCTGAGTTCAAACTCGCCGTCTTTTATGTACATTTCTGCAAGAGAGCTATCATCAAGTTTGTCAATCAAATCAACAATTTCACTCTTTTTCATTCGTTCCTCCCGGTTTTAGCCGTTGATCGCAAATTTCTGCGCAAATTATCACAGTACTTTTCGGCCGTCAACCGAAATGTAATGCTTTTTCAGTTTTTTTTCCACCCTTTGCCCGTAATCATCCAAAGGGGGGCCTTGACGGATTGGAAAAAGTATGACGATGTGTGTATCTTTGAGTATGAACGCGAATACGAGGAGGATTTATGAGCGTATACATTCGATCAATTGGTGCATATATTCCTGAAAAGCGAATGACCAACGACGAATTGGCCCAAATCGTAGATACATCTGATGAATGGATTCAATCCCACACCGGGATTCAGGCTCGTCACTTATGCGGTGAGCAGGAAGTTACCAGTGATCTGGCAGTAAATGCCGGTAAGCTCGCAATGGAGCGGGCCGGTTTGAGCCCGGATGACATCGACTTGGTAATTTTGGCAACGGCTTCCCCTGATTATATCGGATTTCCTTCGACTTCTTCGATTGTGCAGGATAAGCTGGGGCTTGCCCATTCGGGGGCTTTCGATTTGGTAGCCGGATGTACCGGCTTTGTGTATGGACTGGAAACCGGACGGGCAATGATTACAGCCGGCAGTGCCCGCAATGTGCTTTTGATCGGGGCCGAGACCCTTTCACGCATTACCAACTGGAAAGACCGCAACACCTGCGTACTGTTCGGCGATGGCGCCGGAGCAGCTGTGCTGTCCCAGTCAGACGACCCTGAGAGAGGGATACTCGATTCGATTCTCGGATCGGAGGGCAAAGGGGCAGAACACCTTGTACGCAAGGCTGGGGGCTCACGCGAACCCTTCAACGGAAAGGATACCCCTGAAGAGGACCTTTACATCCAGATGAACGGCCGTCAGGTCTATAATTTTGCTGTTCGGGTGAACACCGAGATAATAAAATCACTGCTCGAGAAAAACTCACTGAAGTTTGACCAGGTAAAATGGGTTGTTCCACATCAGGCCAATATCCGCATTCTCCAGGCAGCTGCAAACCGCCTGAAACTGCCTATGGACAAGTTTTTTACCAATATCCATGAATACGCCAACACTTCAGCCGCTTCCATCCCAATTGCTCTGAATGAGATGTACGAAACGGGCAAATTGGAAGCCGGGGATACCCTGCTGCTGACCGGGTTCGGCGCCGGCCTCACCTACGGAGGCAATCTCCTTCGCTGGTAAGCTGAGTTTGAACCGCTTGCGGACAAACTCTCTTTTTTTGCCTCGATTTCGGCCGTTGACCGATAATCCCTTATTCGATAAGGTTAATTAAGTAAACAAGGAGGAAGTATATGCAGCTTTGCTTTCTGTATCCAGGACAAGGAGCCCAATACCCTGGAATGGGAAAGGATCTGTACGAGGCAAGTTCGGGAGTCAGAGAACTCTTCGAATTGGCCTCCGACGCCTGCAAGCGCGACACTAAAGCGCTCCTGTTTGATTCAGATGAAAATGAATTGAAAGAGACTCAAAATACCCAAATCGCACTTACTTTGATGAATTTGGCAGTCAGAAGATATTTATCCGAACACAAACTCGAATCTGCCGGCGCGGCCGGATTCAGTCTCGGAGAATGGTCGGCCTATGTAGATGCCGGCGTTATTTCGGAAAATGAAGTGTTCCCGATTGTAATGGAAAGGGGCCGCCTGATGGCGGAAACCTCGCAAGAGTTGCAGGCCGGAGGCACCAGCAGCGGCATGGCTGCGGTAATCGGTTTACCGTCCGAACAGGTAGAAGAAATTCTTCAGCGCATTGAAGCTGCCTTTCCGGCTAACTATAATTCAATGGAGCAGACTGTTATCTCCGGTGAGTCGGAAGCGATCCAGACGGCTGCAACCCAGCTCAAAGAGGCCGGAGCTAGGCGGGTTATCCCACTGAAGGTCTCCGGACCGTTCCATACTCCGTTGCTTTTACGGGCGGGAAGCGGATTTGAAAACTATTTGGAAGAGTTCACGCTCCGCGATCCAGTGAAACCGCTGTACTCGAATGTAACCGGAAACCGTTTGAAGAGTTCTACAGATGTACGCACGAACGCCGTGCTGCAGATCTCTTCACCTGTGCAGTGGACCCGGGAGGAGGCGGCAATCGGCTCTGAAGATTATTCACTGTGTATAGAAACTGGTCCGGGAAAGGTGTTGACCGGTTTATGGAAGAAGTCTGAGCAAGGTATAGAGTGTCGGCCTACCGACAGTCGAGAAAAACTCGATGAGCTGATAGGAGAGTTAGTATGAACTTTAGAGGTAAATGCGTAGTGATCACCGGCGGTTCACGCGGTATAGGCGAGGCTATCGCCGAAGCGTTTGCGGAGGCCGGTGCCCAAGTCCACGCTTTGAGCCGGTCCGAGAGCGAGCGTTCAGCA
>CAZAMY010000034.1:0-11295 GCA_964485995.1 uncultured Sediminispirochaeta sp. | reverse complement strand
AGTGCTACCTTCACACGGTAGAAGTCACTGGTTCAAATCCAGTATCGCCCAATATTATTCTCCACCTTGCTTGCAATAGTGCGCGGTAGTTTCTATGATTCATTTATGAGTTTGAGTGAATACAGTCCCAAGCCAATCCAGAATGAAGCGAAAAGTAGTCCATCACTCAACGATGAGCACAAGAACCTCCGTTTCCTCGCACAAACGGCCGCAGAGCTGGCTGATTTTAACCTCAACGAAAATATCTACGACTACTGTTCCAATGCTTTAAAAACACTGAGCGGGGCTTCATATGTGGTGGTAAACTCAATCCATCGCGAAGATGACATGATTCGCACTGAAGCCTTTGCCAACTTTGCTGATTTGAGTCCTGAAGTACAGCCTTTAGTCGGTAACGAGATAGTCGGGGCCGTGTACCCTTTTGACCATTCGATTTTGGAACTCGAGTCTGGAAAAATCGAGCACTTCAAGGGCGGCATTCACGAACTCTCTTTCGGTAAGATTCCGCATAAACCCGCAGCGCAACTGGAGCATTTGCTTGAAATCGACAAAATATACGGTGTCGGTTTTCTATTAAATAATGAGATCTATGCCAATGCGGCTCTCATTTATACCCGGGAACGCGATATTACAAATAAGCTGGCTATTGAAATTTTCGTACAACAAGCTTCGATTGCAATGAAACGACTCCGGACCGAATACTCCCTCCGAGAGAGTGACCTGCGTGTACAACAGAAAGAGATATTGATGAACATCACCGAAGAACTCACCGGAGTCGGAGGTTGGGAAAAGGATCTCATAGACGGCGTATTTCACCTTACACCCGGCTGTCAACAGGTGCATGGGTTAGAAAAGGAGATAGTTTCGATAGAGGATCTGGACAAAACAGTCCATCCCGATGACCTTGAAAAAGTGAAGCGGGCTTTTCGCGAAGCGGTCGAAGGAAACGGTTACTACAACATCGAACACCGCATCATCCGGGCGTCAGACAGGTCCGAGAGAATTATTAAAACCCACGGTATTGTTATCAGAGACGAGAACGGTCGTGCGATAAAGATGGCAGGCGCAATTCAAGATATCACCGAAGAAGCACAGCTCATCCGTGAAAAGGAAGAGCGTAGAGAATATCTCGAGACAATTCTAACTGCCGTGCCGGATGCAGTAGTAACCCTCGATAAAAATCACCATGTAATCGAATGGAATCCTGGTGCGGAGAATCTCTTTCACTATACTGCGCAGGAAGCCGTAGGTAAGCATGTAGACTCCTTGGTTGCATTCAACGGGAGTGAAATCATGCAGGAAGCGCAGGCGTATTCAGACAGCGTAACATCCGGCACCCCCTTCTATCTGCAGGAAACCGTTCGTTATACGAAAGAAGGGGCTCCGATTGATGTGCTGATGTCTGCCGCTCCTATCCACATTGAAGGAAAACTGGTGGGTGCAGTCGGTGTGTATGCCGACATTTCCAAACTCAAGACAGCCGAACAGAGGGTCATCAAGCTGCTGGAAGAGAAAGATCAACTGATAAAGGAGGTTCATCACCGGATAAAGAATCATATGAATACAATGTACAGTATTCTCTCGGTGCAGGCTTCTTATTTTAGAAATCCCGATGTACTGGCAGCCTTCGAGGAAGCGAAGAACCGCATACGGCTTATGCAGTCGTTGTATCACAAACTGTACTCGGGCAGTAATTCTAATAGTATGCAACTGCAGCCGTTTATCCTCGAATTGATACGGGACCTGCAAACAGCCTATTCTACTTCCGCATATATTTCGATCTCTACCGAAATTGAAAATATTCAGGTTACTGCCAAGCAGTCGCTGCCGATCGGAATAATTGTAACCGAGCTCATCACAAACTCGCTCAAATACGCCTTTCCCGATTCACACACAGGACATATCAGTGTGTCACTCAAGAAAACAGAATCTAAGATCTTGGAAATTCGTATTGAAGATGATGGAGACGGCGCCTCTGACTCAATCATCACCGATAAAACCTACGGATTCGGATTGACACTGGTGCAGGGGTACGCACGTCAATTCGACGGTTCGGTGGACATCGAGAGTACCCATGGAACCAGTATAATAGTCACTCTCGAGTTGGAACCGGTTTAAGTTCTATTCACTTACCTGCAGAACAGCTAGTATTTCCGCCCCGCCGGTCTGTCTATTTTTCAGATGCAAATGGCCATGGTACTGATGGACGAATGTCTCCACCAAAGTCAATCCGAAGCCGTAGTTTCTGTTGAATACTATGTCGGACGGAAAACCTGGTCCACTGTCTCTTACTATGATTGAAGTGTTGTGCTGCTCATCATTATACATAGCAACCTCAATTTTTCCACTGCGCTTTTCTGAAAACGCGTATTTGTATGCATTAGTCACCAGTTCATTCAAAATAATCCCCAGGGGAAACGCCTTTTTAGTCGGAACGGTTAGTTCAGCTATATCGGTTTCTATCTGTACCCCGGTAAACTCTTCGTGAGTCGATCTTATGTTGCCAATAATTGTTTCGATGTATTCCTTGATAGAAAACTGCTGATAATGCTCACTCTGATACAATGATTCATAAATCTCTCGCATCAGAGTTATGCGCTGCCGGGCTTCTTCCAATGCCTCAGATGCCTGCTCATCCGAAAGGGAGCCGGCCTGCAGTGAGAGCAGCGCGCTGATGGTATTCATATCGTTCTTGATTCTATGATGTACCTCTTGCAGCAGCATGTTCTTCTCTAACAGCAGCTGTTTCACCTGGTTTTCAGCATTTACTCTTTCAGTAATATCGATAAAGGAGACAATGACCTCCTTCAGGGTGTCCTTGAAATCGGGCAGAACCTGAAAACGAATTATAATGTGCCGTTCCTTTCTATTCGGCGGTCGGATGGTACCGGTATCCTCATATACCATGTGTCCGTTCCATATTGCCAGCAGTTCATTTCTGAACATCTCAAGCGATGCCTCTGTGAATGTTTTTGATAAACTTCCCAAAGCGGGCTCTTTAGTAGTCAGCTGCAGAAGATCCATAGTGGCCCGATTTATATCGGTTACTTCCACTAACGGCAGTAGATGCCATAAAAAGTCCGGGTTCTGATTGATGTACACGGCTAAATCCTCGACTCCATTGTCCCGCAACTTATCAAGTTCCCGCTTCACACCGCTAAAATCTTCCTGCCACATAATTATAGGGGCATACTCAAACAACTCAGAATATTTTTTTCGGCTCTCGAAGAGCTGGGCCTCGCGGTCCTCCACCATTCTTTCGGCTTCCCGGCGGGCAGTGATATCATACATCGAAACCACAGCTCCCTCTTTATTGCCAAATTCATCTTTCATTGGCTGCCCGCTGGCCAGCATCGTGAGGGATTCACCAGCATCGTTCTTAATTACCATCTCGACATCATTGAAATAATCACCCTGCCAGGCTCGATACAGAGGAATCTGCTCCTTTTTCATCTTTGTTTGTCCGTCTGCCAGATACAGATTGTACTGTTCAGCCCACATTTCAGGAGGTATATTTTTCTGCGGCACTTTATGAAAAGCGGACATTGTCTCGTTGAAAAAGGAAAGCCTTCCGTTGCGGTCACAGGCAACTACCCCTATCCTCAGATTCTGCATTACCGCCGATAAGAATCGCCGGTTCTCATCAAGTGCTCTATGAGCCTCAAACAGTTCAAAGGCCATATGTATCGATTCAATCAGCACGAATTCACCTGAGTTTTTTAATACATAGCCGTATCGGGTGATATCCCTAACCTTCTCTACCATCTCCCGTTCGGCGTGAGTTGTGAGAAAAACTATCGGGAGTTCGCGACGTGCAAGAATCTGTTTGGCCGCCTCGGTTCCGTTGCCGCCTGCACCGAGGTCTATATCCATCAGCACTAACTCGATATCTCGATCATGCTGCACAACCTCGAGTGCCTGCTCTGAAGAGCAGGCGGTAAGCACCTCGAAGCCGTGCTTCTGGATCATACGCGCTTCATCCAGTGCTAAGGGCGCTTGATCTTCTACCAACAGTATCTTTCGTTTCATAGCATAATCCATTACGATCCAGCGGCTGCGTAATTTACTAAACTTTTAAACGGTGCAGAATAGTACGCATCCAGCTTCGGCAGGGCCTCTGCATGGAACTGCAGACCCAAAACAAATTCCCGGTCAGGCCTCTCTACTGCCTCAATAATACCATCGCCGCTTCTGGCAGTCACATTGAAGACTGCGCCGGGTTCCTTTATCGCCTGATGATGAAAACTATTCACCAGGAGACGATCACGCTTGAAGACACGAAACAGTTTCGATTCTTTTTTTATTTCAATATAATGATGAAAACTCTCCATAGCTTGCTCGGCTGGAAAGTGTCCCAACATGCTCTCGGTCTGAAGATTTATATCTTGATACAAACTGCCACCTTCAGCCACATTCATGATTTGAATTCCGCGACAAATACCCAAAATCGGCATATTCAGGGCAACGGCAGCCTTGTACAAATCTATTTCCCAGCGGTCTCTCTCCAGGTTGGTAGACCTCAGTTCTTTAATCGGATCTTCATTGTACATCAATGGCGATACATCCTCGCCACCTGTAAATAGAAGTCCGTTAACTAATTTGAGATAATCTTCATAGGAAGCTCCGTTCGTGCAGGGTGGAATCAGTATCGGAATACCGCCGGCCGCACATACTACCTCGAAATAGTTCTGCTGTACCTTGCAGTAACGGCGCAGCCTCTCTTGAGCACAGAACATAGTAATACCAATTCGCGGTTTTTCCATTCTCCCTCCATCACCCCTTTTTGTAGCTTAAGCTGAAACTATGGCCGGCAGGTTATAGATATCTATTTTTGCTATTAATTACTATATTATCGAAATCAGTGCTTTGCAAGAAATTCCGCTTACGACCAGCAGATATGAATATTTTCACACAATCGGTGCGGTGCGAACAGTCTTTTTCTGCGGATCATATGCAGTGGGAATCAGTTGTATTTTCGCCCCGTGGCTTTCTGCATTGTCACAAAGCTCAGAGAGTTCCTCCAGCTCTTTGAGCACCCTGCTATGGCTCTCTTCACCTATCCGATACTGTATGTACTGCGGAAACCCTTGCGTGAGATTTTCGGATAAATCCATTCCCGCTTGCCGTACTCTCGCAACACTGGATATCCTACCAGTCAAGAACGGATCCATATTCTTTTTAGCGTGTTTCCACATTGGCCTGAACAGGTTGGGCTTGATTGCAAACTCCGCGAGGCAGGGAAATGCGTTTTCCGAATAATGTGTCACTAAACGTACTTCATGGCTGGTTTTGAAATAAATCTCCATACTGTAGGTTTCTCTTTCCCAGCGTTTATATCTCTCCTGTTCCTCCGGCTCGAGTAAATTAAACATTTCCTGTTCCAGGTTACGATTGGCCGCCTGCAGGTGCATCTCGCGCTCCGTTTTACTGCCCTGTTTACACACCGGCTCCAATACTTTACCAAACCTCAGAACTATATTGGGCTTATTCATTGATAGGGTACGATGCGATTGCAGATACGCACCGCTGATTCCGACCGGAAGAATAGGAGTTTGAGTGAGCTGGGAAAAATATGCGGCTCCCTGCTTGTTCGCAAAACTCCGTTTTTCCCACATGCCGCCGGAAGGGAACATTAGGAGATGCTGTTTATTTCTCAGATGCTTGATAATACCGCCGACCGCGGAACTGTCGGCAAAACCGCGTTTGATAAGTGTCATTCCATAGACCGACATCATCATAGTTTTGAACGGTTCCATCTTAAAATCGCGAGGCCCTACCATTTCAAGTGTGCGCGGATACATTCCCAGTACTAATGGTCCGTCTAAGTTGGAAAGATGGTTCGGCAGAACCAGAAGAGGTCCTGTCTGCGGAATATTTTCAATTCCTTCAACTGTGGTATTGGTAAGTAATGAATAAAAAGCCCTCATGAATACACGGCTGAAACCGCGCCTGGCTTTAAGAAAGGTCTGAGGAAACTTTAGTGTGCCGGTATACAATTTGTAGGTCAACGCAGAGACCGCTGAGTCACCCATTATAGAACCCCTCTGACTGTTTTTGAAAAGCTACTAGTATGATATTAACATTGCGTAAGTTTTCTACTAAAAACTTATGTGAATACTATCCAATCTGAATTCTATGGTCAACATCCAATTTATTCCATTATCTATTCCACTAACGACGATATCGTTAGCCAGCCTACATTTTTAGGGAGCTCTTTGTCCGGAACAACTGCCAAAAACTCACTATTCAACCTTCGTAAAGAGTGATTCCAGACCTCCATATCTATGTAGCCGTCCGAAGGCAGGATTTCGGCAGCTTCTTTCACTTTATAGTCGATAAAATTATTCTCACACCAGGCGAAGGAGTGTTCGGCTGGTACGTGAAATACTCGCTGCCCATTAATATCGTATTCCTCCACGGTATACCTGATAGGCAGCCCGTGCACTCTGCAGATAATTGGACGAATCGGATATATGCTACAGCTCTCGTCGGCTTTGTGTAGGAAAGGACAGCGATTTTCACCGTAAAACCGTGGCCGAATAATCCGATCGAGTGCGGCGCGGTTTTCCTGAAACCATTCGCGCAGCAGATACCACTCGATCGGCAGCACACTTATATCGTCACAGCACTCCGAACAGCCCTTTGCACACTTTACCTCAGATCGATAACTGCTGAACAAATCTGTGGTAACCTCTTCTACTGCCTCTCTCAGTAGAAAGTACCTTCTGAGTATATCGTCTTTACTGTGTGGTTCTATTCTGAGTTGCTTCATTTATTATCCATAGAGCAGCTTTTTTGCCTTCCGCAGTGTTGAGCGGAAACCGTTCCGTATCAATTTTGACTTTGGGTGACACGTTGTACTGCTCGTACCATTCCAGGTAGTGCCGGTTGAGCCGTTCGAGGTAGTCACGTGGAATCGTCGATTCAAAACCCCGGTCCCTCTCTCGAATACGCTGCAGTGCAGTATCAACCGAACAGTCAAGATACACCAACAGCTGCGGATCCTGTGAGTGTTCCAACATATTATCCAAAAGATCAGAATATGTATGGAACTCGAAATCCAACATATCCCCGTCTTCGTGCAGGACTTCGGCGAAGATACGGTCTCCGAAAATTGAGCGATCGAGTACACCGTCTCCTCTGCTCATAATTTGCTTGATCTTCCTGAACCGTTCATTCAGAAAGTGTACCTGCAGGGTAAAGGCCCAACGGCTCTTCTCTCTATAGAATCGGTTCAGGAGCTCATGGGTATAGGGATTGGTGAGCTCCTTATACAGAGGAAGCATAAGTTCTTCGCTGATGAACGCACCCATAGTTGTTTTTCCGGCCCCGATCTGCCCCTCGATTACTATCATATGCTACTAATATGCCGGTAATGAGATATTGTGTCAAATGAGTCGGCTATAACCGTGTAGTCGAGCTCCCCCAGTTAGTTCTCGAAAAGCCCGTCAATTACCCGGCGATATTTTTCAGCTATCACGTGTCGTTTGATTTCCTGTTTTGCCGACAGTTCTTCGCCTATCTCGAATGGTGCTTTCAGAATAGCAAATCGATATACCCGCTCGAACGCCCTGAAACCGGTTCTTCCGTTTACCAGCGAGTTAATCTCCCCGTCCATAAGTTCTTTTACATCATCAGATTCAAGTAAGTCTGCAATCTGGTTATATGGAATATGGTTTTCATCCGCGTAGCCTTCAATTGCTGCCGAATTGGGTACTATCAGCGCTCCCAAGTATTTCTGATCTTGACCAACCACGACTGCCGAATCAATATATTCACTTTCGGTGAGCTTCTGCTCGATCGGCAATGGTTCGATGTTCTCGCCTCCCAGAAGCACGATAGTATCTTTAGCCCGTCCGGTTATCTTCAGTTCCCCGCGAATGGTCAACATTCCCAGGTCGCCGGTATTCAGCCAGCCTTCCTCGGAAAGAACGTTGGCAGTAAGATCCGGCTTCTCATAATAGCCGCTCATCACCTGCGGACCGCGCACATAAACAGTACCCATTGAGCCGGCCGGTAGTCCAGCACCCTCCTCGCTCAGAATCTTGCATTCGGTACCCGGAAGCATAGTGCCGACAGTGCCTGGAACCGGGTTGAATTGACTGCGGACAGCCAGCACGGGGGCGGTTTCGGTGAGGCCATATCCTTCTAGAAGCAGTATTCCGGCTGATCCGAAGAAGGAGTCTACCGCTGGGGGAAGAGCACCACCTCCGGAAATACCGGCAATGAAGCGCCCACCGAGTTTTGTTTTGATCTTATTGAAAACGAGTGCGTTGCCAATCAGCTTCAGAGGCCACATAAGAAGATACGGGGGAATATTGATGGCAAGATCGACAGCTCGTGACCTCGCTTTGAACTGCGGGGCGCGGCCGAAAATGCGGTCTGCCATGCGTTTATGGCTTCCTCCGACTGCAACAAAAAAGTTGAACATCAACAGCTTTACTCCACCCTCCTGTTTTACTTTTCGGTAGATTCCAGCTCGTACAGCCTCCCAAATACGGGGAACCGATGCCATCCAATGAGGTTTTACCGCCGCCATATCGGCCAACATTATTTGACCGACCGGTTTAGAGTATGCAAGGGCAGAAGCACTGCCCAAGGCGATATACTGCACGATTCTCTCGAAGGAGTGCCACACCGGCAGTACACAGATCCAGATATCACCGGGGGTCACATCGACCCTGTCTGGTATACAAGCGACCTGGTACAGAAAATTCTGATGAGACAGCACCACTCCCTTCGGTTCGCCGGTTGTTCCGGAGGTAAAAATAATAGTAGCGGTATCGTCGCCTGTCCCTTGTTCAATTTCCTTTTCGATTATATCTGGTTTTCGATCTAACAAAGCTGCGCCTTCAGCCCGTACTTCCTCATAAGTAGTAAGCTTGATGCGTCCGGAATCAACACTGTTCTCTTTGTCGAACCCCGGATCCAATACGAGAAACTGTTTCAGCCCTTTGATTTGAGCTTTTACCGAAAGCACCTTTTTCAGTTGCTCTTCGTTCTCCACAATAACGAGTTCACAGTCTGAAAAGCCGAGTATATAGCCCAGTTCCTGTGCCATACTGTCATTGCCGCGCGGTACATCAGCCGCTCCCAAGGCCAGTAGAGCTAAATCCGAAACCAGCCATTCGGCTCGGTTTTCCGAGATCAGTCCGACATGATCACCTCTTTTTACCTTCAGCTTCTGGAGGCCGGCGGCGAAAATGTTCACCTCGGTATACAGCTCTTTGTAACTTCGCGATTCAAAGCTTCCCTGCTTGTTCTTGCTCATTTGAGCCGGAACATCGGGATGTGAAGCTGCAATCTCCTGCAGCAGTTTGGGTATTGTCTCTGCCATTCTGTGCCCTCTTCTAATTAGTCTTTTACTACTCTAAGAATTTTTGTTAGCTTTTGTCGGTCCGCGACCGAAATAACTTATAAAAGATATCATAATTATCCTCATCAGGCAAATTTATTTTCTAAAGGTTTCATAAACTCAAATTTCTAGTTATATTTACTGTATGAATCTTAAGAACACAGCCGAAGAAATCGGTATAAGTGTTGAAGCGTATAAGCGCTTATGCAGACTCTTTATAAACAACACAGATACAGATATAGTCAAACTCAAAACCGCCTTTGATCACGGCAGACTTCAGGAAGCTGCAGACATAGCGCACCATATCAAAGGTGCAGCCTCTAATATGGATTTTAATGAAATGGCACATACCGCGAAAAGTTTGCAACTGAAAACATTAAAACACCCCTCAGATAATCATGAATTGATAGAGCATTATGAAAAACTCGCCGCTATCTATCAGAATATTAAGGCAGAAATAGAAGCACAGCTATGAAGAGAATCCTTGTAGTAGATAACAATCCGGTTATGCTGGAGTTTATGAGTGAAATCCTCACTCAAGAAGATTACAACGTCAAAACAGTCGACAACGGTGTTGACGCACTGGTTATTGGGCGGCAGTTTCGCCCTGATATTGTATTTGTGGATTTAATCATGCCGTACATAGACGGCAAACAACTCTGTCGTCTCATTCGAAGGCACAAAGAGTTTTCCGGCACTCGTATTGTGATTGTATCGGCAATTGCCGCCGAAGAACCGGACTTCGATTTTAGTGAAATTGCTGACGCCTACCTGGCCAAAATGCCGTTTCGGATAATGAAACGGTATGTACTAGATGTGATTCAAAAACTCGAATCTGAAGATGCTACGATTTCAACTAAAATAATCGGGTTGGATAAAATCTACAACCGCGATATTACGAAGGAACTGCTTTTTTCCAAACAGCATATGGAAGTATTGCTTTCCAGTATATCCGACGGATTCTTCGAGTTAAACGCTGATCTTCAAATCATCTATGTAAATGATGCCGGTGCTGAAATTTTTGATAAACAGCGGGAAGAACTGCTTACCGCTTATTTTCCTGCCCTATTCTCTGATGACATCAGCAGTCAGATAAAGGATATTGCCGATACGCTGGATGGTAAAGAGGTAGATCTGGGGATGGAAGGAGCAGTAAAGTTAAGGGATAGATTTATCCGGCTTCGTTTCAATACAGTTGCGTACGGTGCGTATCGCTCAATTATTGTCATGATACAAGATGTATCTGACCAGAAAGAGGCCGAACGCATCATACGAAACGATCTCAAAGAAAAAGAGATGCTGCTCAAAGAAGTACACCACCGCGTGAAAAACAACTTGAATGTTGTTGCTAGTCTACTAAATCTTCAGACAACATTTTTGAGCGATGACGTGAGTAAAAAACATCTTACCGATAGTAAAAACCGTGTAGAAAGTATGGCTCTCATGCATGAGCAGCTCTACCATACAGAAGATCTGTCCGGTGTCTATTTAGACAGCTATCTAAACGATCTCATTGCGCAACTCATAAATATCTATAATCCTAATGCTACTCCGATTAGAACTTTCATCGAAATTCCGTCCATTCACTTAGATCTCACCATTGCAGTGCCGCTTGGCCTAATTATTAATGAACTCATTTCTAACAGTTTAGATCACGGCCTGAAGAATCAGGATGAGAGCTATATTTCTGTCAAATTTGTTCAGGAATATCATACTGCTCATTTGTATATTCATGACAATGGAACCGGACTGCCTGAAGGCTTCAATCCAGACCATAATGAGTCTCTGGGCCTGTTGCTTGTTACCAATCTGGCGAATCAGCTTAACGGCGGGTTTAATATCTACAATGAAGATGACGGCACTACCGCTGTAGTAGAATTTAGTTTTTAATGGCTGTAATCCTGGCGCCCAAATTTTCACTCGCTCACAGCGAGTATAGC
>CAZAMY010000033.1:0-11384 GCA_964485995.1 uncultured Sediminispirochaeta sp. | reverse complement strand
AGTAAATATAATTATTAGTAAAAAAATCAGTAATATATCAGCATTTGGACAAGTGAGTTGTTCCTGCTTTATACCGATTTCCCTTGTTTTTTACTAAAACCTGAAGAAACTATACTTGTTGGTGTAATAACTATTTAGAAAACCAATCTGCTTGTTCAGGTAGTCGTAATGTCCCTTTTCCCAGTCGGCCAAATAGTTGAAGAACTCCTTCAGCTTCGACTGATCAGCAGCCTGTGCCATCTCTTTGTAGAATTTCTCCGATTCGAGCTCGAGCTTGATTCCGATCGAGAGAGTGGCCATTTCGAAATCCTTGTCAGTTACCTTGTCCTTGAACTCCCGGGTAAAGATCGGACTTTCCGCATCTTCGAATGATGTCGGTTTTGGCAAATCGGGAATCGACACGTCCTTGCCTTCCTGGTACTCATTTGCCAGTTTTACCAGCGTATCCAGATGAGATTGTTCTTCATCCGACAGCATCTGGAACACCTCTTTCGCCTTTTTGTCATCGGTTTTTCCAGCAGCGGCTTTATACAGCTCGCGCCCCTCCATTTCGCCTTTAATGGCTGTTTCAAACGCTTGTTTTAGGTCCATACAAAACTCCTTTGTTTTGATCTTTTTAAAAAGTATAGAAGAGAAAATTTAAAAATGCAAAAAACCGAATATGCTTGTAATCAATGGAAAAAATCTTATATTTAAAATGTCATGTTGTTCACGCTGATTTCGGAACGAAGCTTGCGACTACTATATACTCTGCTACTCTGTGCCGGCGCACTCATCATTGGCTGGAGTGTAGTGGTGATGCAAGCGGTGCAGCCCCCCGAAGCCTTCTATTACAGCACGAGTGGTATAGTGGCCACTGCGCGACCGACCGGGGCCGGACAATATGAAGTGAGAGTGGAATACACGATCCCGGGTGTGAACAGCTTCACCGGCACCGGTGTTGTCACAAGCTCCGCACCGCTCGCTCCCGGGGATAAGCTGCTGGTACACTACAATCAGTATGCACCGGAGGAGTTCGTGCTGCAGAGGCATCCGCGCATACGAGCTGAGTATCTCATATTTTTCGGGATTGTAATTGGAGGGCTCGGCTTCCGATTCTTTATCCGTTCGATTTTTCACAACGCCAAGCAGCAGTTTATCCAGGAACACGGACGCAAAGTGGATCCGCACAAAACAGAGCTTGAAAACGCTACAATTAAGCTGCTCTGGCTCATGAAGATTCCGGTCGTGCGCATCCACTGCACCTGGAAGAAGACTACCGACAGTCAGGAACTCGACTTTTACAGCGACCCTTACCCGCTCTCCAAAGGCGAGCAGCTGCAACTGGATAATGTGAAGGTCTACTTCATCCCCCAGGCTCCGAACCGTTATTTTGTGGACCTTTGACTCAACATATTATTTTTATTATATTGAAACGATGAAAGAGTTTGTAAGTGGTGATGCTGCGGCTTTGCCGCAACAGAGTGATATGGTGTGTGTGTATTTCTCCCGGCCCGATTGCGGTGTCTGTGATGCGCTCAGGCCCCGGGTCGAGGCCCTGCTCGAAGAATACCCGGGGGTGGACAGCTGGTTTGTTGATCTCGAACAACACCCCGAAGTGGCGGGGCATTACACGGTATTTACGATTCCAGCAGTCATTCTGTTTGTACAGGGAAAAGAGACAGTCCGTTTTGCCCGGTACTTTAGTATAGATCAGCTGGAGGAGAAAATTGCCCGTTATTATGAGCTGCTGCAGCCGGCCCGTTAAGCGGCCCGGTCGTAAGCCGCCACCGTAGACCGCCAACTGTCTACTGCAATTTTTTATAATACACGTTCATGCTCTCCAGACCTTCGGAAATGAAGGTGTTCCGGAATAGCGTGCCGCTAAACCGGTAGCCGGCTTTCAGAAAGGTCGCATTCATCCCCTTGGAGCGCATTCTGGCGATAGTGTAGGCGGTTTTGATGCCGCCCTCGGTCATTGCGGCGTCCATCTGGTTCAGCAGCAATAGGCCTAGGCCCAGGCCGCGGTAGTTCGGTGAAACGGCAAAATCGGTCATCTCGACGTTGCTATGCGCTACATCCTTTTCAGCCGAAGAGAGGGCTACCAGATTTTCGTCCTCCCAGATGCCGAAGTACTCGATATTGTCATCCATAGTCGATCGCAGATAATCGGGTTCATGAATCGGAAAGGGATAGCGCTCGAACACCTCACTGTAGAGGCCCGCCATTTTGACCGAATCTTCGGAGGCACAGATTCGCGCATGCAGAGACTCGGGCAGCGGGCGCGCTCCTTCCCGAGCAATTGAGCCCATCATCGTACAGAGGGCATCAAAGTGGCCCGGCTCCACCTTCCGCCTCTCAGGATCGTAATAGCGGCCTAAAAAGACCCCATCCAGCTCTCCGTCGTAGAGCCCCGGTACAAACGCCTCGATATTCCAGCCGGCCGCCAGAAAGCAGCTCGCTTTGGGGTTGGGAACTTTAGCGAATGCTTTGGTATAACCGTTGTGGATGCACAACTCGTGCAGATGCTTCACCACCTTCACCGGATCGGCATTTCCGAGTTTCATCATATAGGTTCGGTTATTATTGGGGCCGTGCTGGATCAGAGCCCCTTGGTACTCCTCAATCTTGTCCCATTCCATCAGCCGCCCCTTCGCGTCGCTCCATCCGTTCATTGTTTTCAGGAGTCAGAGAGTAGGTTCCGTCCCAGTCGGACAGCAGTTTCCATATACCTACCGAATTATACTCATTTGCATCGTCGAACTTAAGTTGCAGGGTACACTCATCGCATTTCCCGTCGCAGCCCGGATCATCGTAGTTTTTCGGTTCCTGATAGGTGGTAATGACACCTTCGAAGTTGCGCAGAATCACCTTGTGCGGCGACCATGAGAGCAGATAATTCGGCATAACCGGAATCTTCCCTCCCCCACCGGGGGCATCTATCACGTAGGTCGGGACCGAAAAGCCGCTGGTGTGGCCGATCAGGCTCTCCAATATTTCAATCCCCTTGCCCACCGGAGTTCTGAAATGGCTGAGACCCTCGGAGAGATCGCACTGGTAGAGATAGTAGGGGCGAACCCGGTTGTACACCAGTTTCTGCACCAGACTCTTCATTAGGCGCGGGCAGTCGTTCACCCCGGCTAACAGCACACTTTGATTCCCCAAGGGAATACCGGCATCAGCCAGTTTTGCCAGGGCCTTCCGGGAACTGGTGGTGAGTTCACGCGGGTGGTTGAAGTGGGTGTTTATCCAGACCGGATGGTGCTTTTTCAGCACTGTTATAAGCTCATCGGTAATGCGGTAGGGAAGCACCACCGGCATCCGCGAGCCGATTCGGATCACCTCCACATGTTCGATTTTCCGCAGTTCAGTAAGGATCCAGTCGAGATACTCATCGCTGAGCATGAAGGGGTCCCCACCGGAGAGCAGCACGTCTCGAACCTTGGGGGTGTTACGTATATAGTCGAGCCCTTCCTGTACCTGATTTTTAGCGGGAATGTAATCTACATCTCCTACTTTCCGTTTACGGGTACAGTGCCGACAGTACATAGAGCAGACATTGCTGACGTGAAATAGAACCCGGTCGGGATAGCGATGGGTTATGCCGGGCACCGGACTGTCCTTGTCCTCCGAAAGGGGGTCGGCCTGTTCCCAGTCCTGCACGATCAACTCGCGGGGATCAGCAAAGGATTGCAGAAAAATTGGGTCATTTCTATAGTCAGTGGTCTCAATCAGGCTCAAATAATAGGGAGTAATACTGAGCGGGAACTTTTCAATTGTCTGCTCCAGTACTTTCCTCTCCTGAGTATCAAACTGAATGCCCGTCAGGGTTTCGAAGGTGGATATCTTCTGAACGGAATTGCGCAGCTGCCATTGCCAATCCTGCCAATTCGTTAAATTCGCTTCGGAGTCGATTTTCTTGGTGAGTTCGTTGTGTCTTGAACGGTAATTTTCCATACGGCTATCATACACCGAAATATATATTCATGTCAATTAGTTAGAATTGTAATTATTTTCTACACTAGGCCTGGCCTCAATCATTCTCTATTCATGCTTTAAGTTCTGCGCTGTAATCAATTAGTTAGTTTTATATTTATTTACACTTGTAAAATAATTCAGCAGAAGCAGCCTCTTTTCTTACCGTAGAAACCCGAATGTACTTGTAGCAAGTTTATACAAAAGGAAAGTGATAAATCATTCAATATTCCAATGTTAGCGAACTGATAGATGCTGCATGCGATGGATACCCACAAAACATTGCCATCAGAAGATCGAACGGACGTATATCCGTCAGTGACAAAATCAAGCGGTTTCTGTACAAAGAGTATGCAAGCCCGGGGCAGTAGCTACTCCTCCAGCTCCGCCAGGGCCGTCGACCCGCCGTACCGCTTCATCAGCAGAAACAGGAGTACCAGGATCAACATGTTTATCACCGAAGTCGCGGCAAAGACGCTCCACTGCGGCGAGCCCGATGCGATGCTGCCGACAAAGGTGTAAATTTTCACGCCGATGGTGTACTTCCAGTCATCCCGGATAAACAGCAGGGCCGGGAGAAATCCGTTCCATGCTCCGAGAAAGGCCACAATCATAGTGGCGAACAGGACTGGACGGCTCAAAGGCATCAGTACTTTTCGCAGATAATAGACGGGGCCGGCACCCTCCAGCCGAGCCGCCTCGCGCAGCGATGGCGGCAGGTTCCGTAAAAAGGCGCTCATAGTAAACAGGCTAAACACAAAGCTGTGCTCCAGGTAAATCAAAACCAGGGGGATGTAGGTGTTGATTACACCCATCGAACGGAAAATAATGTACAGCGGAATGAGGGCGTGCATGCCGGAAACGGTCCCCACCAGCTGTACCGTAGCCAGAATGAGTGCTCCGGTCCGCCCATGCCCGCGGGCAATCACCCAGGCGGCCGGAAATGCAATAAACGGCAGCAGCAGAGCCGTAGAAATTGCAACCAGAAAACTATTGTAAAAATATCTATATATGTGCTCCGACCCGAAAGCCAGGCGGTAGGCCCGCAGCCCGGGAGCCGGCGGCAGCAGAGAATCGAAGCTAACCGCATCCAACCCGGAAAAACTGAGCCACAGCAGAGCCAGCACCATGCTTACCGCCGCAGCTATCATGGTAGCCGGCAGTACTAACTGGCTGCCCCGCCAGGCTGTTTTCAAAACCGCTGTCTTCAAAGTCGCCGGCTTCAAAGTCGCCGCCCTCCGGCCGGCAGGGCCACGCCGCCTATCACTCCTGGCAATCAACCACACCGCCAGGCTAACCGCCGCCGCCGGCTGGAGCCCCGCTGGAAATCCCCGGAAGAACAACAATGCCCCCATCGCCAGTACATGCAAGCCGAGCACCCAGGGTAAACTGCGCTGTCGCCACAGGACCAAGAGGTAGAGCGCCGCCAGCGGCAGGGCCAAGAGACCGCCGGTCAGCAGCTGAACCACTATCGGCAGGCCGAGGAGCAGCCGTTTTGCTGAGCGTGAGTTATGAGACCGCCCGATCAGATAAATTATAGTAGCGGTTATCACAACTACCGACAGCAATACTGAAAAGGCGGAAGAGACGCCGTAATCGGTGACGGCGGTAAACAGATCGTAGAGAAAAATACTGAGGGTGGTAGTGGCCCCGATAATGTAGCGTTCGGTAATACCCTGCAGAAGCGGGGGACCGCCGGCGGTCATCAGAAACACCACATTGAACTCTTTCAGTGCTTTTACAAAGTTAATCAGCACCACCGACAGCAGAATCTCCCGCAGCTGTGGAAAGCAGATGGTAACGGCAATCGCCCGGTCGTCGGCTCCGTCCAGGGCCGCCGCCTCCACCATCTGCCGTCCGATTTTTTTGAATCCGCTGTACAGGATAAACACGGTGGCCGGAAGAGTCAGCCAGACACTGACGGTCAGGGGAAACAGGAACCCCCACACCGGCTGTAACAGGAGATTGAACGGCTCCCCATCGCCATGGATGAGTGCCCGCCACACCGGTACCGCAATGTAGACCGGCACACCCCAGGGAACCAGCACCGCCACATGCAGCAGGCGCCCCCGCTTTCCCCGTCGCCACAAGCGGTAGGCAATCAGGAGGCCAAAAGAGACCGTAAGAGCCGTTTGCAGTACGGCCCACAATACGGTGATATTGAGGCTATAAGCGAAAGCTTTGTCCGCGAGGATGTAGCGGTAATTTTCCAGCCCCGCCGGCGAGATCCGGCCAAAGTAGTCGTGCAGGAAGGAGCCCCGCAGCGCCGCAAAGAAGGGCGCCACTCCTACCAGAGCCGCTACCGCCACCAGCGGCAGCAGCAGCCCTGTCCAGGAAGCCAACCCCGCCCGCGCGCCGGTATTAAACCGGGGGTTGCGTGGGTTCAGCACCGGAAACCTCAGTCAAATAAAAGATGAATCTCGGTAATATTGCGTACGGCCTTTATACCCTCGGGAACCGGATCGGCATCCCGGTCCCACACCAGAATCAGCGGCCATTCCCGCTCGGGAAGGGTCTGGCCCTCTTTCTGAGTAGCTATAATGACTTCGTCGTTCTTGTCCAGCTGGCGGGAATCCAATGTAATGGAGTAGCCGTCGGAGGCCACGATCTTCACAGCATACCCGCTCTGCGCCACATCGTGCTTATAAGAAAGGATCTCCTTATCGGTTTGACGATGGGGGGCATGTTCGGCATCGTCACCAAAGGCCAGCAGCATCCACAACGGGATTCCTGTATAATTTTCCACCTGCTCACTCTTGCGGTCGTAGTACGCAACTGTCTTCTCATGGCAGCTCACCCCCGACTGGATGGTCTGCCGGTCGAGGAGATTCTCCATCCGCCCGCGGATCAACAGCTCGTACTCTTTGTACGCTTCGCCGCTTACTACCACTTTTTTGATCATTCTGGCAGAGCTGTGACCGTCGATGTCGGGCTGCGAAGGGCCGACTTTTACCGAACGGACGTAGCCCGGGTCCAACGGCAGATATTCGCCGTCACTCTTGAAGGCCAGGATCCAGGTGCCATTGCTTTCATCCATCAGATCGCCGCCGCTGTAGCTCATGGTGTAGCCATCCATCGCCACCACCTTTACGGTAGTATCCCCGGAAAGATCCACGTAGCTGCGCAGAAAATCGGCGAACTTGATTCCCCCGTACTCATGAGTGTGTGTTGTTCCGGCGCTGGTGGTATAGCTGCCGGTGCCCTCGATGTAGTAAGGCGTCGCTTCCAGCTCCTGGCGGGTAAAGGCGGTACTTTCACCGTTTACTTCTACATCGAGCTCGAAGGTTTTCTGCACTGCGGTTTCACCCAGTGAAAGTTCAACTTTTATGAGGTCCTTGATCTGCAATTTGCCCGATACATCGCCGACAATGCGGGGCGTCACCATTTCACCGTTCACCTGATCGGCCAGGTACAGCGCATCCGCCGCCACATCCTTGGTAGAAAAGGTCACCGCATAGCCGTCGGAGGCTGTCAGGGTGATATCATAGCCGGCCTGCCAGGCCTCTTCGTCGAACAGATAGGGGTGTCTGGAATCTTCACCATCAACCATTGCCACCAGATACCAGAACGGCATCGCCATGTAATCGTTTATCTCACGGTAATGCGAGCTGTGCTCCTTAGCCTCGTCAAAACCTTGAGCCGACACCGAATCGCCGCGGACGCCGCTCAGTTCGATCTTCCAATCCGCCGCGACCGGTTTTTCTTCGGCTGGTTTTTCCTCGGCTGCCGCCTTCGGCACCGTTTCAGCCACCGTCTCCTTAGAGGCATCGGTTGTTCTGAGCCCGGAAGGGGCGCTCACGCAGCCGACAAAAAAAATGAATAGTAATACTGTAAGTACAGCCGTAAGTAAGGCTAACTTCCGTTTCATCTGTTCCTCCTACCTATTTTTTCCCGCAGACCCGTAAAGGGTTAACGAGACATCTGCGAATCAATCAGGCTCTGGGCTCTCTGCAATCCCGTCCCTACCGGCATCTTACCGGTAAGCAGAAAGCGCAGCATTTTCCACATGGTGTTTTTGTATACCTTGTATCCCCGGCTTGACGGAACCGGCACACCGGTGTCGTAAGAATGGCGCATGACCTGAAAGTACGGGTTTTCTCGCTGCGCCAGCTTCCAGGCGGATTCGCTGACCGGCAGCTTGAAGACTGCCCGGGTAAAGGCGTGCTGCACGGCCGGATCGCTCATCGAGAGCAGGAAACGCCGGGCCAGCAGTGGTCGGCGGGTTTTTCGGGTTACCGCGAATCCTTTGAAATCGAGCAGCGGACGGATCGGCCCCTCCGGCCCCTCGGGAAAGGGAGCAACTCCAAAGTCTACTCCCAGCCGCTCCAGCTCGGGTATGGAGAAACTGGCCGATAGCATCATAGCCACATCGCCGGAGATAAAGCGCGAAAACATGGAATCGCGTTCCCGCAAGTCGAGGATCCCCTCGTCAAGCAGGTATTTTAAATATGTGACCGCCTCAATGGTGGCAGGGTCATCGGCCCGTACACTTCCGTCAGCCTCCAGAATGCTCTGTTTTCCGAAACCGAGCTGGAAGGGCAGCAGCCAGTAGGCGCTGTAGGCGTTCCAGGCGGCCGGCGCAATCCCCCGCGCCTTCAGGCCGCGGGAGATCTCTTCGAACTGAGAAAGATCCCAGCCGGATGCAGCCGTGCGGCCCGGCGGGCCCGTCGGGCCGGCGGTGCCCTTGCTTCCCCGCTCGATCGACATGAGATCACTGCGGTAGAACAGCATCTGGGCATCGAAATAAAACGGAACTGCCCACAACTGTCCATCCAGACTCAGGGCGTCCAGGCTCTTCTCTGCAAATCCCTCGGTAGGAAACCGCACTATCGGCTGCAGCGCCCCGGCGGCAGTCAGCGGGGGTATATAATCGGACTGTATCAGCACCACATCCGGCGGGCGGCCGCCCCCGCGCAGTACAGACAGCAATTTTGAGTCGCTCTGGGGAACCTCATTGACCTTCACATTGACAGCGTGCAGCGCGGCCCAACGCTCTATTTCAGCTTTGAGCTCCTCAACTCCCTCCCAGGAAATCCATACCTCCAGGCTGTTCGAATCGAGCAGCTCCGCCTCTATTTCGATGGACTCTACCGAATCGAGGCGGCTTTCGACGCGGCCATCGTCATTTGTGCGTAGAAAGCGCAGCTGTCCCCCGGCTGCTAAGTGCAGGTAACTGTGGTAAAGCGGCAACACCGAACCCTCTTCGCTCAGGCGCAGGTTTTCTCCGGAGCCGGATGAAACCGTGAGACTCCTCATGCTTCGGCACACCGGAAACAGCTCTTCGATTGAAATTGTGCTTAGAATTTCATTGCCGACCGGCCGGGGACGGGCCATCCGCTGCAGTTCCGCACGAACGAAGGAGCTGCGGCGGGTGTCATTCACCGAAATCTCCAGAGCTTCTACGCCCACAAGCGGGACGGCCCATAAGAGAACGGCTGAACAGAACGAGATGAGTATACTTTTCTTCATCAGACTTCCTTTCCAAACACGGGAGGGCAGCCGTTTCCGGTCTACCCCATCGGTCCAAAGTCCATAGCGTTACGCCACAGGTCAAAGGACTCGGAAGATAGTATGTGTATGCTCTACTCTAGTTGAAATGACTGACCAGGTCAAGTTTTTTTGCTATGTTTATACGGAAGGGGGATACTCGTGGATCGCTATGACAGACAACTACAAATAGCCGAATGGGATACGGAAAGTCAGGACCGGCTCTCGGAATGCCGGGTTACCGTCGTAGGTGCGGGCGGATTAGGCTCACCGGTTTTATATTACTTAGCGGCAGCAGGAGTCGGTAATCTGCATCTGATTGATAATGATAAAGTTCACTTATCCAACCTCAACCGGCAAATTCTCTATACCGAGCGGGATATTGGCAGAATGAAAGCCGAAGCAGCGGCACACCGGCTCTCCGAACTCAATGCTGAAAGCAAGATTACATATTCAACCACGGAGTTGGATGCTGGCAATGCCTCCGACCTTATACCGGCCAGCGACCTTATAGTGGATTGCCTGGATAACTTCAAAACCCGTTTTATTCTCAATAAGTACGCTGTTACACGGGAAACTCCGCTCATTCATGCCGGAGTTCACGGGTTTAGAGGCCAGCTCACCACGATTATACCGAAAGCCACCCCGTGTCTCGAATGCCTCTTCTCCGGACTGGAAGATCCGGCCGATAAGAGCGGCCACAAGTTACGTACTCCAGTAGTGGGAGCCGTGGTAGGGGTAATGGGCAGTCTGCAGGCCGTGGAAGCCATCAAGGTCATAACCGGTATAGGGGGTCCGTATACCGGCCGGTTAGCGGTCTATGACGGACTGCAGGGCACATTAAGCGAGATACAGGTTGAACGGAACCGGCATTGTGCCGTGTGTGCTACCGACCCGCAGTAACCGCCTCCAGTTCGGGGCTCACATAGTTGAACCACTCGACCTTCCAGGCGCCGTCGTAACTAAGCAGATTCATACAGGCGTTCTTCAAGGGTGGTTTACCCGGTTCGATCTCGCCTTTACTGATAACCGAGAGCAGGCCGGCGATAAAACCGCCGTGTGAAACCACCAGGATACGCGCGCCGCGATGCCGCAGCGCGAGCTGCTCGATTATTTCCAGACCGCGAGCCTGTACCTCTTCCCAGGTTTCGGCCCCGGGAATGAGCGTGCCGCGGAAAAACTCCTTGCGCAGGACCACCTCCATTCCCTCGGCCTGGCCGAAGTGGCGCTCCTGTAATCGAGATTCGGTGTGTATGGTTGAAATTCCTATCCGCTCGCCGATTACGGCAGCGGTGGCATATGCCCGGGAGAGGGGACTGGCGTAGAGAACATCCCAGTTTTCCAGCGCCAGATACTCCCCAGCTGCCCCGGCTTGTGCATATCCCCGTTCATTGAGTGGAATATCGGTTGATCCTTGTACGAGACCCCGCAAATTCCAGTCGGTCTCTCCATGTCGAACTAAGCATATCTGTGTCATTACGTAGAATGTACACAAAATGCCGCCCGACTACAAGCGAACTCTATTCATTGATAGCCGCGGCCATCTTTTTTGCCAGATCGTCCAGCTGCGCATAGTGCTCTTCCGAGGGAGTCAGTTTTACCTCGATCGGGTCAGCAACAGTGGGCCATTTGTGGTCTTCCACATACTGCATGATGGTCTTTACGCCGCCGCCGGACCAGCCGTAGGTGCCGAACACGCCGAACACCCGGTTCTTGATGCCCTTGTGCGAAAGATTCTTGATGAGGGCCTCCATCGGCGGAAACAGCCCCACATTATAGGTACAGCTGCCGAACATGACGCCCTTGTACTTCCAGATCTCGTTGATGATGTAGGAGTCGTGGGTGGTCGAGCTGCTGAGCATGCGCACATTCTTCACACCGTACTCGGCCAGTTTACGGGCCACATAATCGGCCATCTTTTCAGTATTGCCGTACATCGAACC
>CAZAMY010000032.1:0-11395 GCA_964485995.1 uncultured Sediminispirochaeta sp. | reverse complement strand
AAAGATATGGTAAAGTTCTCTGTAAGGGATGACGGCAGCGGCATGAGCCCCGAGGTTCTCGAGCATATTTATGAACCGTTTTACTCCTCCTCTCCGAACGGCGGAACCGGTCTGGGAATGGCAATTGTAAAAAGCGTTGTCGAAGCCCATCACGGTACCATCGATATCGACAGCAAGGAGGGGGAGGGGACCGAAGTGGATATAAAGCTGCCGCTGCGCCTCTGAAGCAGTAGAATTAGACTGCCCGCTGAATAGGAAATGCCCCCTAATTCTCTCTTTACTTTTTTACAGAAACTAATTAAAATAAGAAATAGATAAACGTGATCAAAGGAGCAAGTATGGGTATTAAGCCGGGAAAAAAATTCAATCAAGAGAAAAGTCAGTGTACGATCAGCGAGCTCTTCAATAAGAGCGATTCAAACCTCGAGTATTTAAGCGGATCACAAATGGATATTTGGGGAGGTGCGGTATCTCCGCAGCTCTCATCTAAATATGAGGAGACCCTTATTTACAACCTGAAGGACACCTGTGAAGTGGAGGTGGAAGGCCAAAATTACCGCCTGGAGCATTTTGACACGCTCTACATACCGATTAACACCGCCTTCAGCGTGCGGCATGCCGGACAGGATGCCGGTCTCCTGTACATCTACCGCGCGACCGGCGACAAGTCGTATCCGGTTCATCATTCCAAGTGGAAAGAAATAAAAGAGAATAAAGATCGGATCCGGTATCTGAACAAGAAAGAGGTGTACCTGATGTTCGATGTGGGGGAACAGGCCAATAAGTTCATTGCCGGGTACACTTTTTACGAAACCTACACCCGTGCCTGGCCTCCGCACAACCACACCGACCAGGAAGAGGTCTACGCATTTATTGAAGGCAAGGGTGCGATGGAGGTGTACGAAGATGATGAACACAAGACCTTCGTAACCTCAGTCGAAGTGGGCGACCAGGTGACCATTCCTATGCTGAACTACCACCCGGTTTTCAGTCATGATGATCCGGTGACTTTTATATGGTGTATCGCCGGTGAACGCTACTGGGTCGGAGACAAAAACAAGGATTTTATGAAGGGCAAATCTGGCAATATTACGACTTAAAGTATAAACTTAATCTATAAAGAGGTGCTCGGCCTGCCGAGCATACTCTCCTTTATTGTGTTGCGGGCTGGGTAACCAGCCCGCGTTCGTGTAGTTGGGGTTTTCACATGGAATTATTAACTCTTAACGGATATCAGAGCAGCTATACTATTCTTCCATTCGAAAACAGCCTTCCCCTACATGTGCATTGGGGGGCTAAAACTCGATTTTATAGCGAGAAAAAACTCTTTCCGTTTAATAATCGCGATTATTCTATTCGGCCGCAGATAGGTGCTACAGCTGTGTCGATAGAAGAACTTCAGTTCGAATACGGCTTTGCCGAAAACGGCGATTTCCGCCGGCCGGCTTTCCGCCTCCGCGACGAGTGGAATTATCCGATAACCGGCCCCTTCGAGTTGTCTACCCATAGATACAGCGGGAAAAATGCAATTCCCGGTTTACCTTCCGCCCGTCCGGGCACCGCCCGGGATCTCGAAACGCTTGAACTGCAGATGCACGACCCGAAGAGCGGTGTGCAGATTACCCTGATCTACAGCATGTTCCCGGAATACGATGCGGTCTGCCGGCATGTCCGTTTTACGAATAAGGGCAGCGAACCCGTCAAGCTGGATAAAGCCGCCAGTCTTTCGATGGATCTGTTCAACTATGACTATCAGCTGATCAACCTGCCCGGGGCCTGGGCCAGAGAGCGGCAGCTGCAGCGTCGTCCCCTGCAGAACGGCACCACCTCCTTCGGCAGTATCCGCGGCACCAGCAGTCACCAGTTCAACCCCTCGTTTTCATTGGTTTCTCAGGATACTACCGAGCTGTCCGGAGAAGCCTACGGTTTTTCACTCATCTACAGCGGAAACTTCCTGGCCGAGCTGGAACTGAATCATGACAACAATCTGAGGATAAACCTGGGTGTTCATCCCGACACCTTCCAATGGCAGCTGCAGCCCGGAGATAGTTTTTACACTCCCGAGGCGGTTATGATCTACTCGAGCGAGGGGCTGAACGGAATGAGCGGTAAATTTCACGGCTTTATTCGCGAGCATATTTTTCCACCAGAATTCCGGGACCGGGAGCGCCCGGTTCTGTTCAACAACTGGGAAGCCACCTATTTCGATTTCGACCAGCAGGATTTGACGGAGCTCGGTGAAATGGCGGCTGATCTGGGCGCTGAACTCTTTGTCCTGGATGACGGCTGGTTCGGTCAGAGAAACAACGATCGCTCTTCTCTCGGGGACTGGCAGGTAAACAGAGACAAACTGCCGGATGGCCTGAAGGGGCTGGCGGAGGCCATCGAACAGCGCGGGCTGCAGTTCGGGCTGTGGCTGGAACCTGAGATGATTTCACAAAACAGTCAGCTGGCCGAGCTGCATCCCGACTGGTTTTTATCCATTCCTGGTCGCCCGGTGGCCGAGGGGCGTAATCAGCTGGTGCTCGACCTGAGCCGGCCTGAAATTTGCAACTTTCTGGTTGACACTTTAGATCAAATTCTTGTAAGTGCGCCGATTCGCTACATCAAATGGGACATGAACCGGTATCTGACCAATGTGGCTGCGCCGCAGCTGGCTGCAGAGCAGCAGCGGGAGGTGTATCACCGCTATGTGCTCGGTCTATACCAGGTGCTGGACAGGCTCACTGCCCGGCATCCGCAGGTGTTGTTCGAAGGCTGTTCGGGGGGCGGCGGCCGCTTTGATCTGGGGATTCTCTATTACATGCCGCAGTACTGGACCAGCGACAACACCGATGCGGTCTCCCGGGTTCGAATTCAGTACGGCACCAGTCTGTTCTATCCGCCGGTTTCGATGGGGGCCCATGTGTCGGCGGTACCGAACCACCAGGTGGGGCGCAGTACCTCGTTGGAAATCAGAGGCCATGTTGCCATGAGCGGCAACTTCGGTTACGAGCTCGACCTGCGGGCGCTGTCAGAGGGCGAACGACAGCAGATCAAAGCGCAAATCGCTTTTTACAAAACCCATCGAAAGCTGCTGCAGTTCGGCCGCTTTCTGCGGCTGCAAAGCCCCTTCGAATCGAACGACGCCGCCTGGATGTTTCTCTGCGATGCCTATGTGCTCCTGTTCTGGTTCCGTCTCCAGGCTGAAGCCAACCTGCCGTCCCCGCGCGTAAAACTGGCCGGCCTCGACCCTGCGGCGCTGTATACAGACGAGTCTACAGGTTACAGCTATACCGGCAGCGAGCTCATGCACCGCGGTATGATCCTTCCGCAGCCTGCAGGCGACTACGTGTCGCAGCAGCTGCTCTTCCGCAAACAGACATCATAGGCCGGCCCGGCACAGCCAGCTATCCGCAGCCCCAGCAAAGCGCCAAGTCATTCACATAAAAAAAGGCCGATTCAAAAGAATCGGCCTGTGGGTTAGGTGCCGGTGCAACATATAGTAAACTGGGAGGGGAACTATACGACTGCCGCCGACACTTTTATTATCGTCTTACACTGTCAAAACATTAGTTGTCATTAATTAAAATATCAAAAAAAAGTGAAACTTTGTAGGTTTTTCCACCCTCAATATCGATTTTTTTACTCACAGAGTAGTCTCCGATGCGTACCAGCACCACATGCTCGCCCGGTTCTACCTCCATTTGCGGAGTTGAGGCTACCTGTATCTCCTCCCCGTCAAAAAATACTACCGCATCTTCCGGTGCATCGAAGCGAATAGTAGACTGCGCCGGTTCTAGCAGCACCTCCAAACGGGTAGTCTGAGCCTGTTCGATTCCGACGGATTTAGTATACGGAAGGTAACGATCACTCTTTACCGATATCTCGTGTACGCCGGTGGCAAGCGTAAACCGGCCGCTCTCCTTTGCCTGTACCTGCCCGTCGATGAGCAGTTCGATCTCCTCCCGATCCGCCATATCCGGCAGTTCGAGTACTAAGGCACCCTTGTCCTCGAGCACCGGCCGAACAGTGATATCGAAGTGCGAACGGGACACATCGGAGGGAATACCCTTCATTATTGGGTCGATGGTCAGTAGCAGCGGATAATCCGCCGGTTTTGGGCGTTTCGAAGTAGTGATGCTGTTAAGGGCAGATTTTTCCCAGCGGCTCTCTCCGCTGAAAGGCAGATCGATGAAGGTGCGTGAGGCCGAGGGGAATGGTTTAGATAAGAGCTTTTCAGCGGAATAACTGCGTACCCCTGCCCGGGGCTCCGGTGAAGGATTACTGAAAATACTCAACAGGAAGCTCTCTCTAAACTGAAGAACTGCCCGGGGAGAGTTTACCTGAATCACTATCCCCCGTAAAAACTCCGTAGATTCCAGCTTTATCTGGCTCAGCTCGCGCAGTCCCACTGAAATACTGATGTCGGAGTAGGTTGCATCTATTGTGGCTGTATGCTGTACTTCACTTCGCACCTGTTCAGCCGCAATAGGATATGAGAACAGGAACAGCGCAGAGGCGCATATACTAATCAAGGCAACAGTTCTGATGGATCCCATGATTCTCCCGCATTTCTAATTTCAAAGTGGAGGTGAGGCCCGGTTGAAAGTCCGGTACTCCCCACTAATCCAATTATAGCACCCGCAGAGATTTTTTGCTCTGTACGAACAAAGCTTTCTTCAAGGTGTCCATAAATAGTAGTAAAATTTCCCTCATGTCTCAAAACTATGTAGCGACCGAGCACAGCATTGTCACCCGTTGCCGAGACAGTTCCCCCTCTGGCGGCCTGTACCTCGGTACCCTTGGGCGCGGCAATATCAATGCCGTGATGAAAGTTCCGCATATGAGTAAACGGGCTGGTTCTAACCCCGTATCGTGAGGTAATTACCCCCTGCGGAAGCGGGAAGCGGAACAGTACATTCAAAAAAAAGAGCCGCTCTAAGGGATGAAATCGCTCACCCGGCATAAAATAATAGAGTTTTTTGGCAGAATCGTCAATTATATAAATCTTGGTTCCCTGTACTGAGGCCTGAGTTCGCCACGAAAGGATGAGTTTTTCTATGTCGTTGTGCGGATTGTCCGCAATAAACAGGCCGGGCTGGTTGGGTATGAGTATGCATTCGCCCGCATTTAGTGCTTCCGGATTCCGCAGGCCGTTCAGGAGGGCAATTGTTTCATACGGCAGATTAAAACGGGCTGAAATTGAGAACAGAGTATCACTTTCTTTAGTTGTATAACTGAACAGGCTCAGTGGCGGAGGAGTTTTATCACTATGTACTGCCCGATAGTACAGTCTTATATCTTCAGTGGCTTGGCGGAACACCGGGTCGTCTCTGTGCAGTACCGCAATCTGCGGATAGGCACAGCCCGGCGCTGCCGCCAGGGAAACGGAACTCAGAAGTAGAAGCAGAGATATACACAGGGATAGTTTGCCATTGCCCTTCATACAGTACCTCAACGGGAGGTAAAAAAGAGAATTCCGATCAATACGATGCTCAGAATTGCGCTTATGATTCCAGCTATAGGTGAAACTGTGGTAAAGGTAATCAGGGTAATATAAATGAGAACCAGGGCTGTGAGAATTTGTGCGATACGTTTCAATGGCAGCAGTATAATTTCCGATGAGGAAAAACCCTTTGTTTTCAGGTTGTTGATGTGCGCTTTGACTTGTTTGAGCGTAAAAAAGATCAAAATTCCTGCCACCAGAATTAGAACCGCTGCGGTAAAACTGCTTCTGTGTGTGGTCGCCCAATACCAAAGGGGCAGGGTTATTGCGGCTGATATAGCTGCCACTGCCACTGAGAATGCAAGTATCCGGGCAAATGTTTTTAGGGCGGATACATACCCTTGGGCAATGCGGGAAGTAATGCGAAATACACCTGTGCTCATTCCAAATTGTTCCTCTGCAGGTACTCTACAACTTTTTCATAGTCTCTTTCAAGTTCGAGCGCAGCGAAGATGCTGCGTGCACGCCGCAGATACTCGGTTCCGACGTCCCGATTCCCGGCGGCAACTTCGGCGCGGCCGAGGAGGAACAGATCATGCCCGATGCCGACACTGTTTTCAGACACTTTGTCGTATTCTAAGGCGGTCGCGGCGTGCCGAACGGCCTCGTCAGTATTTTGCCTCTGAAGCGCAATCACAGCCAGCATGTAGTGATTGGAGGCTATTTCAATGCGGTTCTTTCGCTCGGTGTTGATCTCAAGGGCTCTTTCAAACTGCTGCCGGGCTGCATCCAGTTCATTGCGGGCTCGATATACACTCCCCCGGTTGTGCAGCAGGATAGCCAGTGCGGCTCTCAGCTCCTTTTCATCCTCCAGTAAAGCGATTCCCTTTTCAAACCACTGCAAGGCTTCGTTCAGTCGTCCGGCCCTATAGGCGAACTCCCCCAGATTATTGTAGGTCTCGGAGGCTGCCTGCTTTACCGTCGGCGAGGCAGAAGCAACCGGAGAGAAAATGGTAAGGGTATCGGCGGCCGATTCGAACATCTGTTGTGCTTTCTCGAATTCTCCCTGAGCTAAAAAGGTTTTACCCAGTGCATTATAACAAACCGCAGTACCGAGCTGATCATCTATTCGGATGTAGCTGTTCATTGCCAGGCTGTACATCTCGGCGGCTTCTGCGTATCTGGCTTCGTTGAAGAAGGAGTTACCGTATTCTGCGAATTTTGCCGCCTCTAAGGCTGTAGAGCGGGGGGGCGGTTGGTCCTTCGGAGCAGAGGAACATGCTGTCCACACCAGCAGCAGACCGGCCAGCAGTAACAGCCCAGCACGCTTTTTCATCAGTATTCTCCATCCCGCATCCCCCGGAAAGTAGACGGGGTAGTGTAGTCCTCAGAAATGCCGCCGCGCAGCAGCGGGTTGTTTTTCAGCCCCTGCATTACGTCCTGCCCCTCCTGCAGGGTTGTGCGCCCCTCCTGTAGAATTGCGGTTATGTTTGGCTGTTGATTGTTCACGTAGGCGGCAAAACTGCTCAATTCAGTGGCTGATTTTTCCAGTTCGGCAATGATAGCCTGAATCTGGCCGTAGAGCTGCTCGTCGTCATCCAGCAGCTTGGCTATGGAGCCTTTCGGATCGAGCAGGCGCTGCACCAGTCCCTGGGTATCGGCCAGCTGCTGCGAGGTTTTTTCCAGGTTGGCGGTGATGCCGGTGGTATTCTGCAGAGTCTCGTTCAGTTGCACCATTACCTGCTGGGTTTGCAGCAGTACATCCAACAAAGGTCCCTGCTGAGTTCCCTTCAGCGTATTATCAATAGTGGTGATAGTGGAGTTGAGCGCGTTGATAGTTGCATAAGTGCTGTCGAGAATCGGTCCGATCCGGTTTACCACGCTCGATACCGCATCTTCCTTATCGGCCATCTTGACCAGACCGTTCTGAATACGCTGCCTTCCCGCAGGAAAATCGGTAGATGGGATAAATGCGCCCTCTTCCAGCGGCGGACCATCGTCTATGCCGGGATAAAACACCAGGCCGCCGCCGCCGATACCAATCGGGCTGATATTCAGCTGTAATACCGAGTTGGGGAGAACCCGGTTGTAATAGGTATCAAAAATGTGGAAATCGATCTGTACAGTGTTGTCTTCCAACAGTTCGATAGCGTCCACCGCGCCGATGGTAAATCCTTTCAGTTTTATCGCCATGCCCCGATTCAGGCCTTCGCCGCTTTGGAACCGGCTGGTGAAGTGATAATCTTTGGCGAACCAGCGCTGATTGATGCCCATAAATATCAATATAGCCGCCAAAGACACAATGGCGATGAGCACGAAGAGACCGACTATCTGTTCAGCAAAACGTATTCTAAATTTCATTCTTTTCTAATAGTATTCCAGGATTCATATCCAGTCAAACCTTAAAGAGTTCATCTTCGTCGTCCAGCAGAGTCAAAATATCTTCGTCGTAAGCCGCAGCCTGCTCGAGCACTATTTCCAGTACCTTTTGAACCACCGGGTCGCTGCTCTGCTTTACTGCGGCAAAGGGTCCCTGGGCTGCAATTCTGCCTTTGTAAAGAATGATCAATTCATCCGCAATCATAGAGATCAGCTCGGCATCGATAAAACCGCCCACTATAGTCCGATTTTGCTTGTGGAGTTTTTTTATTATCTCCTGGATTGATTTTGCGGATGAGGTATCGATGCCTAGCAGTGGCGTGTCGAGAAACATAAACTCAGGATCGGTGATCAGGGCACGGGCAAAGGACACCATCTTCTGTTCTCCGGAAGAGATCTGGCTGGGGCGGTAGTCGAGCCGGTCTTCGTAGCCCACTTCCCGCTGGTACGACTCGACCCGGCGCTTCATCTCGGTGGGGCTCATGTCCGGAAAATGTACTTCTAAGGGAAACCGGACATTCTGCTCGATAGAACGGTTTGCCCAGAGGGCCCCGTCTTGAAACACGAAACCGGAACGGCGCCTGAAAACGATTTCCTCGTTATCCGAAAGCTGGCTCAAGCTTTTCCCGTCTTTTTTCACGGTTCCCCGGTTAGGCGGCAGCAAACCGGCTAAGACCTTCAACAGAATACTCTTTCCGCTCCCCGAGGCGCCGATAATCACTGTTGTCTTGCCGGGAGTGACATCCAGGTTAATATCATCCAGTACCGGACGGTCTCCATAAAAGACGGTAACATTTTCCATGCTGATCTGCAGCGGGTTTTCCATCGTTCGACTTCCTCTATATATAGTAGATCATCGTAATTACCGCGTCGGCAAGTATGCATAATGTAAACCCCTGCACAACCGAGCGAATTACCATCTGCGGCACTTCAGTCGAAGACTGCTGCACTTTCAGGCCGTTATAGGTGGCGGTATGGCTCACAATCAGCCCGAAGATCAGGCTCTTGAGAATGGATGAAATAATATCCGGAGTTTTTAGATAGACCAACAGGTTATGGAAGTATTCAAATGCAGAGATTGGTTGGAAAAACTGTGTCAGGATGAACGAACCGACCAGCCCGAACAGATTGAAGTAGAGGTTGAGTATGACCATTGACAGGGTTACACCGATAAAACGGGGCGCCACCAGGTAGCGAATGGGGTTCACGCCGGTTGCAATGTAGGCTTCTATCTGGTGACTGACCACCATGTGGCCCAACTCAGTGGCGATAGCGGTAGCCGAGCGGGCGATAACCACAAAGGCACACAGCAGAGGCCCGAGTTCACGGGTAATTACGGTGATTAGAATTTTATAGATGAGCACACCCTGTCCGAACTGCGGCAGTATGTTGACTCCTTGAATGATAATGACCGCACCTAATGACAACGATATCAGCGCAATGACGGTCAGTGCTTCGACCCCGGTAAACAGCAGTTGCATGGTAATCACACCGCGGCCTACCTGCCGGCGGCGGAAGTACTGCAGAGATGCTACGATAGATTGATAAAAAAAGCCGGCTGCGTACAGTACATCATCAAACACCTGCAGTGAATGCCGGCCTAAGCGCTGAAGAAACATATCGCACACTCCTTAGATTATATCTTTATAGTAGCCCAGCTTAAGACAACAAGCAATGGAAGATTTATAAATGCTAGTGTTGACAGGGGTGGTTTTGAAAAGTACACTTTTTACTTGAGGGGTAATGCAAACAATCAGGAGCGACAATGCCAAAAGCTGCGCGTTATCATGCCAACTCGGTTGTCTATTTCAAAGGGGATATGAACGATCGGGTATATATCTTAAAAAGCGGTAAGGTAAGCTTAAACTACAACGACATAGAAACCGGCCAGGAAATCCACGATATCATCAATACCGGAGAATTTTTCGGCGTAAAATCGGCGCTCGGCAGATATCCCCGAGAAGAGACTGCAGTGGTTCTCTCCGACGCCTCAATGGTCAGTTTTAGTGTTCCCGAGTTTGAGCAGCTTGTACTGAAAAACACTCGCATCATCATGAAGATGCTCAAGGTCTTTTCGAATCAGCTGCGGCGCATGCACAAACAGGTCCGCAACCTGATCTCAGCCGGCAAGGACGGGCTGGAGCCGGAGGAAGGGCTGTTCAGAATAGGCCAATACTATCTCAATTCAGAGAAATACCATCAGTCACTGTACGCTTTCCGGCGCTATATTACCTATTATCCTTCCGGAAAATACTCTGCAGAAGCCACCCGGCACATAGAAGAGGCCGAACGGGCTCTGCAGGGAGGCGGTCCGGCGCCCGCCGGGCCCGGCGCGGTGGAGGGGAAAACCGCCCGTGCCAGCCAGACCAGCGAGGAGCTCTCCGATACGGCAAAAAGCTATTATAACGCCGTCAGCCTCTATTCTCAGGATAACTTTCAGGCGGCTTTAGATGAGTTCAGGAAAATTGTTCAGGCGAATAACAGCGACGAGTATGTGGCCAAGGCCCATTTCGAAATTGGCCGCTGCTATCTGGGGCTCGAGCAGTACGAAAAATGTGTCCAGCATTATACACAGATGATAAAGCATTACCCCCGGCACCCGGACCTGCGGGATGCCCTGCTGTACGTCGGCAACTGTCATGAAAAATTGGGTAATACAGGCAAAGCACAGGGTTTCTACAACAAGGTTCTTACGATGTCCAGTGAAAACGAGGTAATCTACCGCAAGGCAAAGCGGGCCCTGCGTGAAGTCGAGGGGGCCAAATGAACGTTGACTTATCGATGTTTGAGCGTTTTGCCGTTACATTTCAGCCCGGCGATATCATCTTTTGTGAATATGAGCCCGGCGACAACTTTTATCTAATACAATCCGGTCGTGTGCAGATAGTAAAAATCCTCGGGGATATCGAGAAAAATATTGATATTCTGCAGCCGGGAGAAATTTTCGGAGAGATGGCTATCCTGGAGGAAGCCCCCCGCTCGGCCACTGCCGTGGCAATCGACAAGGTCAAAGCACTGGAGTTCAACCGCGAGAACTTCGAGGTGCTGATGAAGGGCAATCCTCAAATTGCTCTGAAACTGCTTAAACTGTTTACCAAACGCATCTACGACCAAAAACGGCGCTTTATGATACTAACCCTCAGCAATATCGAGGCGAGAGTTGCCGATGTGTTTTTGATGCTGGCTGAAAACCAGCCGACCGAGGACCCCGATGAGGATCAGCGGGTGTTTTCTACCAGCGTGGAGGATATTGCCCACTGGGCCGGCATGTCGTATGCCGAATGCAAGAAGGTGCTGAACCATTTTGCCGGACAGCGCCGCATCGAAATCTTCGAAGACCGCATTATCGTAAAAAATATTAATGAGTTTCAGCGTTTCGTCAATTCCCAGCGCAACAAACAGAAAAGCGAGTAGGGCTGTCGCAGCCCCAAGGGGACCGGCGGTGCCTGCTGACCGTTTCGGCACATACCGCATTCACGTGTATAAAAAGCCCCGCTGCGGAGTCTACACTCCGGCGGGGCACTTCTACAGACAGCCAAAAGACGGATTCGAACCGTCGACCTACGCTTTACGAGAGCGTTGCTCTAC
>CAZAMY010000031.1:0-11474 GCA_964485995.1 uncultured Sediminispirochaeta sp. | reverse complement strand
TTCCTGTGTATTGATCAAGAGATGCTCGGGGCCGAACTCATTCACAATCTCCGCTGCCTGCTCGAGCGATTCGGTCAAAATGATGCCGCCATAGCGGTTAAACACATCCTGCACGAATCCGGCCCGCGGTTCCGGCAGATTCTTCCCTATCTCGGCCACATGGCTCTGCACCTGCTCTGCCAGCTGCGGCGAATCGGTCAGCAGCAGGGCACAGGAGTCCGATCCGTGCTCCGCCTCAACCATCAGATCCAGCGCAGTGTTCCAGGCGTCGGCCTGCGCATCGGCGACTATCATGGACTCCGAGGGCCCGGCCGGCAGACCGGCATCGATTTTGGAGGCCAGGAGCCGCTTCGCTGCGGTTACATAACTGCTTCCCGGGCCAACCACTTTCAGTACCGGGTCAATACTTTCGGTACCGTAGGCCAGGGCGGCAACTGCATGTGCACCCCCCACCCTGAACACCTCCTCGGTGCCGATGTGCCGAGCAGCGTACAGACAGGCTGCGTCCACGCTTCCGTCCGGGTTCGGTGGGGTGACGATTTGTACCCTCGGTACTCCGGCTATCCGGGCCGGAACCGCCAGCATATACAGCATCGAAGGGAAGCTCCCGCGCCCCCGCGGAACGTATAAACCGGCTGAATCTATCGGCAGCGCCCGTTCACCGGCTACCAGGCCCGGATGCAGCTCCTTCATACTAATGCTTTCGGGCTTCTGAGCGAGGTGAAAGTCCCACACGGTATCGATTGCAAACCTGATCGAATCTTTCAGTTTGGCCGGCAGAGCTGCCGCGGCTGCTGTGAACTCCTCCGGCTGCACCTGAAGTGGGATTGAATTGAGATCAGCCTTGTCAAAACGCCTTGAAAACTCGACCAATGCCTCATTGCCGCGCAGGCGAACCTGCTCGATAATTTCGGCAACTGAAGAGGTAACCTCGGAGATATCGGTTTCGGAACGCTGAAACATCCTGAGTTTGTCGTTCTCGCTGTAGTCGCTCCATTTTCGTATTGTTATCTTCATCACTCTTTCCAAATCTAATTCTGTGCAGTCCGGCACGTAAAAATACTGTAGTATACCTCCACAGCTGAGTCAATCGCTTTGATGGTGTGCATGCAGATAGCTGCACAGATATACACCGGCTTGAAAAATACTCCATTTTAGCCGAGTATTTTTATATGCATATTCAAGGAATCCCGATGGGGCTTTTCAATACAGCATGTCCTTATCTGGAAGGACTGACATTTGAAAGTGAAACGGTCATTATACGTGAAGTAGATGCTGAAGGGCTGAATTTTCTGCTTTCGATCGGTTTCAGGCACTTTGGCGAGCACTTTTTCAGGCCCCTGTGTGCCGAGTGTCATCAGTGCATTCCGATCCGCATACCGGTAGAGGAGTTCTCCTTCAGCCGTAGTTTTCGAAGGGTTTTACGCAAGAATCGTCATCTGAAGGTAGTAATCGGGGATTTAGAGCCCACAATGGAAAAATATGAGCTGTATCTCTCCCACTCGGGGCGCTTTGCAGAGAACGGTACTCCCCTCTATGAACATTTTACCCACTCATTTTTCGAGAATGCTCCCTACGGGAAAGAACTGCGCATATATGATGGAGAAACCCTGCTGGCAGTCAGCCATATGGATCTGACTCCGGAATCGCTGTCGGCTATATACTGCTATTGGAATCCGGAATATTCCCACTTGGGGCTGGGAACATATGCAGTGCTGCGGCAGATCGCCCTGGCTATACAGCGGCGCTGCCGGTATGTATATCTGGGGTATTACGTACATCCAAACGGGCATATGAATTACAAATCTAAGTATAAGCCCATCGAGGCGCTGCTTACCGAGCACAACTGGGTCACCCTGATCGCCGCCAACGAGGGGCAGGTGAGACCGGAGGTAGTGGAGCACGGCTTTATTGCCCAGACCAGTCTAGAGGGTGAAGGCTCCAATAGCGAGAGTTAAACTTATGCTTGTGTTCCGAGAAACCTTCCGCTATAGTGAGACGTAACAACCGAGAAAGTGTTCGCAAGAACAAAAAGGAGGATCTATGCGCGGGAACGCCACACCATGGAAGTTTTTAGATGAATACAGGGGTAGCCATTTTCAAGGAGAATGGCCTACGCTTCCGGAAATGTTCTCTATTACGACCGAAAGGTACCCAGAACGACGTTGCTTCAGCATTTATGATCCGGACAATCTCTTTCTGAATTACGGAGAGAGTTTAGCCGCTATTAAAGGGGTTTCCAATCATCTGGTGCGCGCCGGAGTTAAAAAGGGCGACCGGGTTGCGGTAACTGGAAAAAACTCTCCCGAGTGGGCTATTGCTTATCTGGCAGTGCTGTTTGCCGGTGGAGTGGTCGTGCCGATAGACTACCAGCTGCACACCAAGGATGTTGCCGGTTTGATCGAATTTTCCGATGCCAAAATTGCCTTTATAGATGAAGAAAAATTCGAAGAGATTGATGACGAGAAAAATATAAAGCTGCAGGAGAAAATTTCTCTTACTCCGAAAAAAGAGAACTATATCCTTGACATCAAAGAACAGGATGCTCCGCCGCGGGAAATGCCGCAGGAGAATGATCTGGCAGCTATTCTCTATACCTCCGGAACCACCGGAAATCAGAAGGGAGTGATGCTGACTCATAAAAATCTGGTCAGCGACTGCTACCTCGCCCAGGGCAATATGGAGATTTTGCATACCGATGTATTCTACGCATTACTGCCGATTCATCACTCCTACACTATGCTGGCAGTATTCATTGAGGCGATCTCGGTTGGTGCAGAAATTGTGTTCGCCAAGAAACTGGTGGTAAAACAGATCCTCAAAGATCTGCATGAGGGTCAGGTCACCATGTTCCTCGGTATTCCCATGCTCTTTAACAAACTTCTCAAAGGCCTTTTACGGGGTGTCCGCGAGAAGGGCGTGGTGGTGTATGGTCTTATCCGAACTATGATGTTTATCAGCGGTTTCATCAAAAAGACCTTCGGAGTGAACCCGGGGAAAAAGATGTTCCACGGTATTCTAAAAAAGATATCTCTGGACACCAACCGCATCTGTATCTGCGGAGGAGGCCCCTTGCCTTCATCGACGTTCACCATGTTCAACCAGCTCGGTATCGATTTCGTGCAGGGCTACGGGCTCACTGAGACCTCTCCAATCCTTACCCTCAACCCGGTAGACCATTACAAAGAGACCTCGGTCGGCAAGGTGATACCCCAGGCTGAAATGAAGGTGCTCGACCCGGATGATGAGGGCAATGGAGAGCTGCTTGCCCGCGGACCGATGGTCATGCAGGGGTACTACAATAATGAAACTGCCACTAAAGAGATTCTTACCGAGGACGGATGGCTAAAAACGGGCGACGTAGGGTATCTCGACAGTGAGAACTATCTGTATCTCACCGGCCGCAAAAAGAACCTCATCGTGACCGAAGGCGGAAAGAACGTCTTTCCCGAAGAGATAGAGGACTATTTCCAGCTTTATGACGAAATCGAACAGATTATGGTCAAAGGGTATGTGCTGGATGAGAAAATGAAGACTGAGGGCATTGAAGCCTTTGTATACCCGAATTTCGAAGCCTTCGGAGTCGCCGATTCATCAGCGGAATCGAATCCCAAAATCGAGGCGAGGGTTGATGAGATCATCAAAGAGGTGAACCATGGTCTGATGCCCTACAAGCGGATTGCACGTTTCAAGCTGCTGAACGAACCGATGGAAATGACCACCACTAAAAAGATTAAACGCTTTAAGGTGGACGGGGAGTCCGGTGAGTAGCTTTTTCCTGAATAGACAGGCCCTTGCTGTTCGAGCAAGGGCTCTGTTTCTTTTGGGCCTGCTGTTCTTGTGGGCAGGCGCAGTTGAGATCCGGGCGGAGTACCAGCAGTTCGGTGACGGCCTGTTTGTAAATCTGCCGGTGAGCTGGCAAATCCAGGGCATAGAGCAGAACAAATTTTCCGCAGTGAATCAGGCTCAGGAGGCTTACTTCCTGTTCAAATATTACGACGGCGGACAGTTTCAGAATATTGAACAGATGCATGCGAGCATATCCGCCGAGCTCGGTGCTCGTGTGTATGCCGGCAGTGCCTTCTCTTATTCCGGTAAGAAAGCACATCTGGCACAGGTTGAGTTTCAGCAGCAAAGCCGGCAGTTTCAGGGTTATCTTCTGTGCATTGAGTCGCACCGCGTGGATGTAGTGGTGGTCGGGTTTGCATTGAAGGGGAAGCTGCGCACATACCAGGATACGCTGCTCTCAGCAATGGATTCGGTAGGGCTCGGCGATCGCGGCCTTATAGAGCCCGGCCCTATTAGCCAGTCGGTCTCGCCTTATCCGGCCGGTGATGCGGAGCGTTTCGAAATTGCCTTTCAGGGGCGCACTGTTCCTCTGGCTTTCAGCGCGGCTGCCATCGATGCAACCCAGGATGTAATCGAGCGGGAAGCCCGGGTACTGTCAGTATACGGGGGTTCCGATTTAGCCGAAACAGCCTGGAAGCGCTACTACCGACTGGTGTACCGCGATCTGTTCGTTCGCAGCCGGCCCATATATTCGGCGCTGCGCACCTATTTATCTCCGCAGGATCACACTCCGGAAGAGATTGCTGCGGCACTGTTGAAATGGGTGCAGGGATTTGAGTATGAACGGCTGGAGACCCTCTCGGATTGTCTGACCCCATTACGAGCTGCAGTGGAAAACCGGGGCGACTGCGATTCCAGAGGCCTCTTGTATACCATTTTACTGCATCACTACCGGATCGATGCGATCCTCATGGTCTCTTCGGTATATAAGCACAGCATGGTGGGGGTGGAGATAGACGGCAAAGGCGCCCGCTTTCCCTATAGCGGAGAGCGGTTTCTGGTTGCCGAAACCACCGATGATGTTGATATCGGATTGATCGATCAATCCATGTCCAATACTGAAGCCTGGATCGGTATAGATTTTATCAATCCGCGCGTTGCCGAATAAATCCAACTGTCTGAAAGAGGAGTGATTCTGATGGGTTTGCTGAGTCGTATCCTTGAGGATGAGAAACTATCTTTCGAAAACCCGCCCCTTCCGCGCCTTTCGGTAGGTGAAGGGGCAATTTTCGGGCTGGCCGACTATTTCGAAGAGCGGGGATACTCAAGGATTGCACTGATTACAGGCGGAGATTCATACACCGCTGCTGAATACCGCCCGCGATTTGAACAGACGCTAAGAGACGCCGGCATAGAGGCGCCCCGTTTCCCGGTATCCGGAGAGCCCTCACCCTTAAAAGTTGATCAGATCAGTGAGGCTATTGTGGAAATGCAGGTAGATGCTGTTGCAGCGATAGGCGGGGGCAGCGTCATTGACACCGCCAAAGCGGCAGCGGTGATGCTGCACCACGAAGGCAGCGTCCGTGAGTATCTGGAGGGAGTCGGCAGCCGGAAGCCGAAACCCTTTCGCCATCCGCTGATAGCAGTTCCGGCAACTGCGGGAACCGGGGCCGAGGCGACCAAGAATGCTGTTATCAGTGAAGTCGGGGAAAACGGATTCAAAAAATCATTGCGAAATGATGCCTATGTGCCCGATCTGGCGATACTCGACCCGCTGGTCAGCAAGGGCTGTCCCGGGGATGTCACGGCTGCAGCGGGGATGGATGCGGTTACACAGCTGCTGGAAGCGTACGTCTCGACAAAAGCGAGCCCTTTCAGCGATGCACTGGCACTGAACGGCCTGCAGCGGACTCGCTGGGCTCTGCCGGCGGCGCTGCACAACAGCGAAAACTTGAATGCCCGCGGGCAGATGGCGTATGCCGCCTATCTTTCCGGTGTGGTGCTGGCTGCCGCCGGCCTGGGCGTAGTCCACGGACTGGCTTCCCCGCTGGGAGCCGCCCGCAACATACCGCACGGAGTGGTGTGCGGAACACTGCTGCCGGCCGCCACTGAAGTAGTAGTGGGCAGACTGCTGAGCGGTAGCGATGAAAGCCGCGGACTGGCTAAGTACTCGCGGGCAGCGGTGGCTTTTACCGGAAGCGACCATGGAAGTGCCAGGAACAACTGCCGAGCCCTGGTAGACGAATTGTTCCGCTGGGCGGAGGAGTTCTCCTTGCCCCGGCTGGCGGACTACGGCTTTACATTGGAAGATCTTAAACAGCTTGTCCCGGAGGTATCGGCCAAATCCACCCCCGTCGATCTTACTGCGGACGATATAGTTTCAATATTAGAGCGGCGACTGTAGAGCTTGTAAAGTGCAAAGGCCGCGCGATTGCGCGGCCTCGGCTTACAACCCCTATAAACTTCGGGTCTATTTGTGTTCGAGCGAGAGAGTAATAGTAGGCTGATTGCAGACCTCCTCCGGTCCATAATACTGAATAGCACCTGGATATGTGAACGAGGTTTTTATACCCCACTCACCGCGCTTCGCCGCGAAAGTCTTGAAGGGTTTGTCCTGCAGTTGGACCAGCGCTTTCTTTATGACCGGTTTCATCTTTCCGTGCCGCATTTCGAGATTCATCATCATAGTAATGGGAATCCCGCCGGCAATCCACTGCTCAGCCGGAGCCGAGAGATTCTGTATTGAAGAGATGTAGCCTGTCAGTCCGAATGAGGTGAGCAGGTATGCGTTGTATCCCAGGCTGTAGGTGTAGTTTGCGTCGAAGTTGGAGGGAAACGCCGCCCGGCCTTCGTAGCCGAAAAAGTGGTGCTGACTGCTGAATTTGCCGTGATATTTTCCCTCTGCTTTCAGCTCGTTCAAATTGTCCTCGACCATCTCGATCAGCAGTTTTTCGGTCTCTATGCGGGAAACCTGCACATTTCCGTGGGGATCGCGATCCATCAGGAGCTGACGCTGGATGTTGTTGGGCAGCGTGGAAAACACGTAGGACGCATCCCGGGAAAGATTCTTGTTGATCCACTCGGACTGATCTTCGAAGGTGTGCAGTGAGGAAAAATAGGCTTCGTGGTCGGCCAGAAGCGTATTTAGTTCGGAAATGAGGGTTTTCATTTCGGGTATGAATTCGATCAACCCTTCCGGTACCAGAACTATGCCGAAATTCTCGCCCTGTTCGCTGCGGGTCACCACCTTGTTTACAATATCGTCGACGATTTCATTGAGGGTAGTGTGGTTCTGTTCCACCTCTTCGGAGATGATCGCAACGTTTGGCTGGGTCTGCAGGGCGCACTCCAGGCAGATGTGCGAGGCGCTGCGGCCCATCAGTTTGATGAAGTGCCAGTACTTTTTGGCCGAGTTTGCATCGCGCTCGATATTGCCGATCAGCTCAGAGTAGGTCTTGGTGGCGGTGTCGAACCCGAAGGAGACTTCGACCTGTTCATTCTTCAGGTCGCCGTCGATGGTTTTTGGAACCCCGATAACGGTGATATCTATATCATTTCTGCGATAATATTCGGCCAGAACCGCGGCATTGGTATTCGAGTCGTCGCCGCCGATAATAACGATTGCTGATATGTTGTTTTGTTTACACACATCGCGAGTAGTGGCGAACTGTTCTTCGGTTTCCAGTTTTGTTCGCCCGGAGCCGATCATGTCGAAACCGCCGGTATTGCGGTATTGATCAACATACTGGCCGGTGATTTCGATAAGACGATTCTCGAGAATTCCGGCCGGTCCGTTCAGAAATCCGTAGAGTTTCGATTCGTTGTTGGCCGCCTTCATAGCATCATAGATACCGGCGATTACATTGTGCCCGCCGGGAGCCTGTCCGCCGGAGAGTACCACTCCGATATTTACCGGCTCATCACGGTGAGTCGATTCTCCGGTAGTGAATTTAATACTCGGTTGGCCGTAGGTGTGCTGAAAAAGCTCCTTCATTTTGGTCTGGTTATCCACCGATTCAGTAGGATCGCCGTGCTCTACTTTTATCTTCTGAATTTCGTTTTGAAGAATCGACGGCAGGGTCGGTTTGAATTGGTACCTTGCTTTTTGTAGTGGACTTACATTCATATGTTTCCTCTCTTCATTTTATTGTAACTCTTATACGATGGATCACTTTTCGGAGTCAAGGAACTCCGCGTCCAGATGAATTACCCCTTCGCTGCGGATTCTAAGGGGGGTTACACTTCCTGGGCCGAACTGTGACTCCAGGCTCGATTTTAACTTGTCAAACTGTTCCACCGGTACATACCCCTGAACCGTGCCGGCAAAGCCTCCTCCGTGTACACGGAATACTCCTTCCGGACACAGGCAAGCTAACATACCCAGCGAATAGGCTACTGCCTGATCTTTTACCGCTCCGGTAGGTGCACAGTTCTGCAGCAGGGTCCAGGATGAAATACCTGATTCGCGAACCGACCGCAGGTAGGAATTGAGGTCGTCGAAGCGGAGCGCCTCCTGCAATTGCTGCACCCGTTTATTCTCCTGAAAGAAATGCAGGGCCCGCAGAAACGGACGGTCTCCGCAGCTCTTCCGGATTCGTCCGGCAGCGGCTGTGAGCTGGTCCATGTCTGCAGCCCGCAGGACACTGCATCCCAGTTCGCCGGCAACACACTTCATCTCCCGGGGAATGGCTGCATACTCCGAAGTCAGGTCGGCATGGTCGCCGCCGGTATCGAGTATCATGAGCTGGTACCCGCGGCTGGAAAAGTCGAACTCTATCTGCTCCAGTCCGGGGTTTTCGTTGTCGGCAAAATCTATCGCCGCAATGCCGCCTTGGGCACAGGCAATCTGGTCCATCAGTCCGCAGGGCTTCTGGAAAAATTTGTTTTCCGCATAGCGGCCCGCTTTGGCCAGTTCCACCGCCGAGAGAGCGCCGTTGTGGTACAAGGTGTTGAAGATCTGCGCTACTAGAACCTCGATAGCGGCGGATGAACTCAATCCGGAACCCATCGCAACCTGACTGTGCACATATGCGGAGAACCCCCCGTATGCATACCCGTGCTCGGCAAAATAGGCCGCTATTCCGCGTACCAGCGCAGAAGCTCTGCCGGCCTCGTCGTCCAGCGGCTGCAGCTGTCTCAGATCAGCGACTATATCTTTTGGAAAACCGGCAGTTACTACCTGCACCTGCATATCGTCACGGGGTATGACCGCGGCAATCTTGTCCAACTGTATACTGCCTGCCAGTACCTTGCCGTGATTGTGGTCGGTATGGTTGCCGCCCAACTCGGTACGGCCGGGGCTGCTGAAAAGGTAGGCCTGTTCAGCAGCAAAGCGAAGATGGAACTCATCGAGCAGTGAAGCGTAGCGTGTAATCTGTTCATTGTGTGCGGCGCTGCCGTACAGCCGCTCGACTGCAGCATCGAGAGTGCCGTTTTTGATATCGGTTTGGGTTACAGCTCTCATTACGGACTCCTATTTCTGCAGAAAGTGGTTTTCAGACAGCCCGCGCAGCCGCTCGGCGGCCGATTCGGCGGTGATATCACGTTGTACCGTTGCCAAGAGCTCATAGCCGACCATAAACTTCTTTACCGTTGCCGACCTGAGCAAGGGCGGCAGATAGTGAATGTGGAAATGCCACTCTGAGTGCTCCTGCGAATCGGTTGGCCGCTGATGCAGTCCCATGGAGTAGGGAAAGTGGGTTTTGAACAGGTTGTCGAAGCGGGTTCCCATTCGCTTCATGATGGATGCCAGGTCCGTTCGTTCGGCATCAGAAAGGTCGCTCAGGGAGTGCACGTGACGCCGGGGCAGTACCATCGTCTCGAAGGGCCAGACAGCCCAGAAGGGTACCAGCGCAACAAAAGAATCGTTTTCAAGGACAATCCGTTCGCCCGTCTCCAGTTCTTTCTCGAGGTAGTCGCAGAGGAGGCAGCTCTGATGGGTATCCATGTAGTGGCGCTGCATGTTGGTTTCCTGCTGCGGAATCTGCGGCACCGTTTCGTTCGACCAGATCTGCCCGTGGGGATGGGGATTCGAGCAGCCCATGGTGGCTCCGCGATTCTCAAAGATTTGGACGTAGTTGATATACTCTTTTTCGCCAATCTCGCGGTATTCACGCTCCCATACATCTACTACGCGGCGAATGTCTTCTGTTTCCATCAGGGGAATGGTGAGATCGTGACGCGGCGAGAAGCAGATAACTTTGCAGATACCTCGTTCGCTATGCGCGATGAACAGACCATCTTCATCCATCCGGTCAGTAGGAGTTTCTTCCAGCAATGCAGCAAAATCATTTACGAACACAAAAGTACTTTCGTAGTCAGGATTTTTCACCCCTCCGGCCCGGGAGTTTCCGGGACACAGATAACAGCTCGGATCGTAGCTCGGTTTTTCCTCAACCTGAGCCTCCTCTTCATGGCCCTGCCACGGCCGCTTGGTGCGATGGGGCGAAACCAGCACCCAGTCGCCGGTTAAAGGATTGTAACGGCGATGAGGATAATCTTTTAAGTTCATCACAGACTCCTTGAAAAATATTCTATGTCTTCCAGTATGAAGGAAATAGCGTGCTAGTTTCAAGCCGAAGCAGTAAGTGTGAGTGCAACTCATGACCTTTTTGTTGCAGGGGGCAGTCGTTAAAACCGCCTATGCGCATTGACCAGGACTAAGGCTCTTATATACACTTTAAACATGAATAAGAGGTACAATTATCCGGTAAAACTAGACAATGTGGTGCAGAACTATCCCTGGGGTTCTCCCACACTTATACCCGAACTGCTCGGTGTAGCCAATCAGGCGGGGACCCCATATGCGGAGCTGTGGATGGGCAGCCATCCTCGGGGGCCTTCAAAGCTGGTCATTCCCTCCGGGATCGATCTGTACTCGGCTATTGAGGCCGCTCCGGGGGATTTTCTCGGGCCGGAAGCCGACCGGTTTTCAGAGGGTTTGCCGTTTTTGTTCAAGGTTCTGGCGGCCGCCCAGCCTCTCTCGATTCAAGCTCATCCCAATCGCCAGCAGGCCCAGGAGGGGTTTGCCCGGGAGGAGGCGGAAGGGGTTTCGATTGATGCGTTTGAACGTAACTATCGTGATAAAAATCATAAACCCGAAATTATCTGTGCACTGACCCCATTTACCGCCATGTGTGGTTTCAGGCGGCCGGATGAAATCAGGCAGTGGTACAGCAGCCTTGTTCCGGAGCTCTATCGCAGTGAAATTGCTCCGAATACAGATGGGCAGAGCGAATCCGAGTGGCTGCAGCGCTTTTTCGAAAACGTAATGAATCTTTCGCAGAAAACACAAACCGTTCTTATAGAAGCCCTGCATTCATGGGCAGGCTCAGCAGAAGACGACTACAAAGAGGCGCAGCTGATAAATAGATTCTATGAGCATCACGGGGTGAACGTGGGGGTTCAGGCCCCTCTGTTTCTGAATGTGGTGGAACTGGAGCCCGGACAGGCTCTATATCAGCCGGCCGGTGTACTGCACGCCTACGTACAGGGCATGGGCGTCGAGCTCATGGCTAATTCCGACAACGTGCTGCGGGGCGGGCTGACACAAAAGCATGTTGATGTGCCGGAACTCCTGAATGTGCTGACATTTGAAGCGCGGCCGGCGGATATTCTGCAGGGAAAGCAAGTGAGCGGGGAGCTGCGGCGCTATCCGGTGCCGATCGATGAGTTCGAGCTGCAGC
>CAZAMY010000030.1:0-11628 GCA_964485995.1 uncultured Sediminispirochaeta sp. | reverse complement strand
GCTTTCACCTGCCGAAGGAGGTCTTTTACGTAGAGGATTCCGACTACATTATCAATAGTATCTTTGTAGACCGGGAAGCGGGAATAGCCCCCCTCTCCCAGGGTATCTATGAGTTCGTTGAACGTTGATTCGATCGAAACAAACTCGACATCAATGCGTGGTACCATCACCTCTTTCACAGTAGTCTCCGAAAGAGTAACTACCCCGCGGATCATATCCTGTTCTTCGAAATTGAGACTGTTATAACCTTCATCTTGAGCATCACCTCGCTGGGCGGGCCGACCGAAAAGCTTCTTTATAAAAGAATGGGTACTCAAAATATGGTTTCTCCTGCCATCTGTTTCATTAACTCCTCTTGTGTGCGCAGCATTTCCTCTTCCGGCGAATTGCTGACGTGATCCATTCCGGATAAATGGAGTATACCATGTATTAAAAGCCGTTTCAGCTCTTCATTTTCACTTACACTAAACTCTTGTGCATGCCGCTTTAAGGTATCCAGAGAGACGACTATATCTCCGGCTGTGATTGTAGCATAATCCGATGGACTGCTGAAACCTTTTTCTTCGTTATCCGCAAAGGCTGCAAAGCTCAACACATCGGTAGGTTCATCTCTGCCTCTGTACTGACGGTTGAGTTCCTGCATAAAACTGTCGTTACAAAACAGCAAAGACAGCTCCCAGCCGTCGATTTTCAATGCAGCCAGTATCTTTTCGCAGAAGCGAGCGGCACTACTCAGCCATTCCGGAGCTTCAATGCCCTCTATTGTCACTTCAACCGCATTCATTGTAACTCTGTTCACCCTTGATTTTTCTGATCCGGATATTCGATCCGGTTGTGAAATTGTCCGGCAAGTACCTGGACAAAGCCGTTCTTGATAATTTCGATGTCTCTAAAGCTCAACTCGGTGTTACTCATTTGTTTACGGCTTACCTTATACATAATTGCATCCCAGACCATTTTTTCAAACTTCTGTACCGTCGGTTTTTTAACCGTTCTCGACTGTGCTTCGATGGTATCGGCCAGCATCACTACCGCTGATTCCTTCGAACGTGGCGGGGTACCGTTGTAGGAAAACTCCTCCGGTGCGGCATTCCCGCTCTTTTTCAAAGCCTGCTGATAGAAATAACTGATGACATCGCTTCCGTGGTGGTCTGAAACTATCTCGACCACTTCCGGTGGCAGCTTCAACTCCTTGGCCCTTTCTTTACCGATTTTGACATGTGATTTAATCACGGCAACCGAAAGATTTGGGGTCAGATCGTCATGCCGGTTCCGTTCCTGTTGGTTCTCGATAAAATAGTCCGGCTGATCCATTTTCCCGATGTCGTGATAATAGGCTCCTACTCTTGCCAGGAGGTGATTCGCGCCTATCTCCCTGCAGGCCGATTCGGCCAGGTTGGCGACACTCATCGAGTGGCTGTAAGTGCCCGGGGCAACACTCATCATCCGTTTGAACAGCGGAGTGTTGGTATCCGATAGTTCACGCAGCCGAAAGACCGTAGGAGCATTCAGCAGGTGCTCGAGGGCCGGCAGCAGCGCCAAATTCAAGGCACCGCTGATAAATGAATACATAACGCCGATACCGGCCGCTTTCAGATACCAGGTGCCCTCTTTTTGTTGAAACAGACCAATAACCAGCATAATAACAGCTACAATCATTGCAAGCTGCAGTGTGGCTGCTACCAGGTCGATTCTCTTCTCCGCATTTCTGATCAGATAGGTGGCTGTAATCCCCGCTAAAAACGAGAAAATGAAGGTATACACGTCGACATCGGGAATTGTAAAAATAATTAAGGAGAGTAGCAGCGAAGAGATTATGCCGACTCTCTGGGTAATCAGTGTGGCTATCAGCATACTGATGAGGGCGGTAAAAATACCGACCGACATCGGCAGATCGGGCGGTACCAGCGCAAAAGTGAGGACGAAAAAAATATTCAGGGTGAACACGAATGAGGCAATCATGAGAATAAAGGCGTGTTGTTCAGTACGACGGCTTCTCTTAAGAAGAGGACCAAACATGATGACTGCGAGAAAAAAGATGCCGGCCATATACAGAACAATAGCAATACTCTCCTGGATATCTGCATTGGGTTTCTCTTCCAGCAGCGCTTCGACCTTGCGCATATCATCCTGACTCACAATGTCGCCTTTGGATATCAGCTGCTCGCCCTTTTTTATGTGGTAAGTGATCGGCTGTACCTGCTGGCGGGCCTGCTGTTTGAGTGCGGATGTGAGAGTAGCACTGTAATATGCGGTCTGTTCGGCAAAATTTGTCAGCAGCATTATACCCGCCGCTTTTGTTGCTTGGCTCAGATTATAGGGAGAGAATCTATTTCGAGCTACCTGTTCGATTTCATCGTTAGTGATGATATCTTCTTTTACATACACCTCATGCAGTTTCTCATCTCCGCTCCAGTGCCACAACTGGAGTACACCGGCGCCGTTTTGTGAGGTCTTGAGCTCGTTTGTAAAGATGCCGTTTTCGAGCATGCCGTGCAGCTGCTCCTCTATTAGGGGCAGCGCAGAAGAGAGATCGCCAGCTTCATACAGCGTTTCTATGTCCTGCCGGCTGAAGCGATTCGGAAATCTCAAAGATATCTGACTGGTAAGCTGCTCCGCGGAGAGGTTCTGCCCCTCCTGAAGATAAAACGAGGCAAATCGCTCGAAGTGGCTAATCTGATTGAGGACTTTGCCCTCTTCGATTGTATAGACCGGCAGGATATCGTCTGCCTGTTGTTGTCGCAACTCCTCAGTTTTTTCGTTGTCTATGTAGGTTACTTCACTCTCAGCCTTCACATCGAAATCGGCAACCCGGCCGCTTTCGAGACTGCGTAGTTTTTGTTTATAGAGCGGCAGCTGCACCTGAGTTCCGATGATCAGAAACACCACATGTAGTACATATGCCAGCAGCAGAAAGAGAACCAAGGAGCGGTTCTTTTTCGCATATCCGCTGAGCGGATTACTGCCGTTTGTTTTCATTTTCATACGCTTGTACGATCTTCTTTACGATTGGATTTCTCACGACGTCCTGATAGTTAAAATAGGTAAAGAACACCTCCTCCACTGTCTGCAGCACATTCTTGGCATGCAGGAGTCCGGAACTACCAGGTTTCGGAAGGTCTATCTGGGTGACATCTCCGGTTATTATCGCTTTTGATCCTTCTCCTATTCGGGTGAGAAACATTTTCATTTGTTCGCGAGTCGTATTTTGGGCTTCATCCAGAACAATGTAACTCTCCTTTAGACTGCGCCCCCGCATGTAGGCTAACGGAGCGATTTCGATTATCCTGCTCTCTTCCAGCTTATTGATCACCTGCAAGGGCAGAAGATCGTCCATTGCATCGTATAAAGGCCGCAGATAGGGGCTTATCTTCTGGGTTAGATCGCCGGGGAGAAACCCCAGGCTTTCTCCAGCCTCGACAACCGGCCGGGTCAGTATCAGCTTTTTCTTTTTTCGTTCCAGAATCTCCTTCAGTGCGTGCGCAACCGCCAGATACGTTTTACCGGTTCCCGCCGGACCGATTGCAAAGCAGATATCGTGAGTGGTCATCCCCTCAATGAATTGGGCCTGACGGATATTTCGCGGAAAAACCTTTGGACTGCTCGGTATGGTGATGTGCAGCTCTTTCAGCAGATCCCCCTTCCCCTCTTTATCGACGGCTACCGTTTTGTGAATCGACCGCACGAGTTCAGGATCGGGTGTATGGCCTATCTGCTGGTGTTCTTTGATCTGACGAATGATTTCTGAAAAAGCCGTCTGCACCTGCGAATCATCAGAATCTAAGATTAATTCATTACCTCTAGTGAATATGCGCGCTTCTAACGCCTGTTCTAAGGCAATCAGGTTCTCGTCCTGAACGCCGCAAATATCTTTTAATGTATGCTGGTCATCAAGTACTATAGTAAAACTATTACTCAAGAAAATCTGCCTCCTTATAGGAGTGTATCTACGCTCCTATTTATAAGTCAAGAGTAGTTTGAATTGCTACTGCAGCCTCACAGCTGCAGCTTATTGTCTGTGTAATCTATCTGCTTTCTGATTTCGGGAATTGGATTCCACTGTACGAATATACTAAATTCACTCCTCCATGTGTATTCATTTTCCTCATTCAGTTCGGGTCGGCCGCTATACTCCATATTGAGCTGCCAGTCGTGCATGTAGTGAATCAAAGAGAAGGAGATGTCTTGCAGGTTGAACTTCGATTCGAGCCTGTCGTCACGATTGAAGAAATTGAAGCTCTTCAGAAGATCTTCAACAGGATCTTGAGTGCTGACGCCCAGTTCCTCTGTAAATGCCGGTATATACCTGTATATGGTGTTGTTGGCCGAGCTCACCTTGAACTGCAGGTCCAGGAACTCGGCGATCTCGAGCTGCGTATTCCAGGTAAACTGCAATACACTGTCGGTATATCTCAAAAGATTGAGTTGGAGAGCAGAACTTATGTGAGATGAAACTCTCACTCGATTTTTCCACATCGGTGCGGGTTCGTAGGGTATCTCCAGTTGCGCAGATATTTGGTAGGGTTGAAAACTTTCAGTGCCGGTTTTCTCCCATCCGTTCGCAAGCGAAAAACTATAGTCATCTGTATAACGCATTTCGAAGCTGCCGGTCAACCACCACAACTGCAGCCGGCTGATGCTTCTCTCCGGCCGCTGGTAATGTAAATTCCATTCATACTGCTCATACATACCGACGGAATCGTTTAAGAGGTTTACATCAAGGGTGGAAATACTTACATCCCGCCGTTCGTCCGGATTCTCCAGGGTAAACTCCTGTTTAATCAGGCTGGAATTGAAAAAATTTACCTGTCCGCTCAATATGAGGGGGCCGAACTCCCAGGCTCCCTCTTCCAATTCGGTATATTCTCCGGAAGCTGAGGTTTCGATGAAGCTATACTCGAGGTTTGTACCGGCGGTTATCTGCTGGAGGTCGGGGGGCATCTTGTAAATGGTGAACAGCTGCTGACGTCCGATTGCACTGTCATGGATAAACCTCAGTTCTGAGCGGTGATCCTGTATGCTTTCAGAATCCCAGTGTGCATAAGATGGGCTGAAGGTGTCTGTAGTCTGGTTGTATGAATACCGGTACAGCTCACTCTCGATAGAATAACTGGTGTAGGACTGGGCCAACGCCGGGTGCTTCAACCAGAAGAAGTGTTTGATATCGGATACACTCAAAACCGAGAGATAACTCAGACTTCTGTCCTGCTCCAACATGCTCTCCAGATCATAGCCCTCCTGTTCTGCAAAATGGTCGCGGTATCTACCCCGGAGTTTGGTGCTTTGCTCGAACTGCAGCGCATTGCGGAATACATCTGCTTTGTAGCCGATATTTAACGCACCGTCAGTGAATATATAGGAGTACAGCGGGCTGAAATCAACTGATTGGGGATCGTCGAATGCTGCCGTATCATACTGGGTGTGGTAGGAAAAATCGGGGTCTACGCTATAATTCAGGCTGTGGGTAAAGAACGGTTTTACCTCTTTTTCCTCTACCGGCAGTGAATCGCTCAGATCAGGGACTTTATATCTCTCTTCGCTCTCAGGATCTCCATCCCCATCTTTTCCAGCAGTCCAGGGGGGGCGAACATTCTCGGGAATCTGTGTTTCCGGTTCTTTATCGCCTGCCTCTGCCCGATCTTCGCGGCTGCCAGTGTTCTGCTCCGTTAGGGCAGAACTTATCAGAGTTCCGCCTAAGCTCATTTCCAGATCCAGAGGGGTGAATGTCTGCGGATAGTAGTAGCCGATTTGGTTGAGACTGCCGGTGTCTGCGGGCAAGTTATTTTGAGAAAGCGCCAGCTGAGAATCGATTTTGTCGAACCTGAATCGGTTTATAAAGGGAGCTTTTTCTGCGAATTTCCATCTGTAGGAGGTGTGCTGATAGAATTTCGGATTGTTTAGTTCGTTGATTTCGTTTGACTCCAGAATGCCTTCGCCTGTAAGCAGCTTAGTCCATCCTAGAGTTTCATTCCGTTTCTGCAGCTGGTCATGCATCAGGAGATCCGAATACAGGGGGGAACTGAGTGATATATTCAGATCATCGCTCTTGTATTCCATCTGCAGATCAAATGCAAACCTAAAGGGCATTTGATACCCGAAAAAGTATGAATACTGCGGACTGCTTTCGTATTGGCCGGAGCCGGGATCAAAGGCGAAAGAACTGAATGCATTGCTGTAGCCTGAGAGAGGATAAATGTAATTCGTCACACCTATGCCGGTTAGCAGATTTATCTGATCGAACCAACCGATTTGATTAAGTTCAAGATTGACCGCACTCAGGAGGCCAAGTCGGGAGTAATAATCCAGTTGGAATTTCCCGTAAGATTCTGTTTTCTCTGCCCAGGTAGACTTTTTCTTTTCACGGGTGCTATGGATGAAAAATCCACGTAGCTCCTGATTGTACTGCTGCTGATCATCGTCGACAGCCTGCATAAACGAGAGTGAGGACTGCTTACCCAGCTCCTCCGGTTGACGGCCCAAAAAATAGGTCGTGGTCTGAATATAGTACCCCTCAAGCGTTTTTACCCCGATAGATGGATGCAGCACAAATGTAGCCCCGGGACGGTAGAAAAAAGGAACATACATCAGCGGTACGTGTCCTACATACAGGGTCGCATTCCGCAATGCCCATTCATTCACATCTAAAATCCATACATTTCCTGCTGATATGTGATAATAGGGGTTTTCAACACGACTCGAGCTAATAATTCCGTCATTCAAAGTAACGGTGTCGCGCTTCATCCGGTAGATTGTTCCGCCCTTGAAGTAGAAGCTGATCTGTTGCTCCTGGATCCGGCGGTCCCGGGTACTCATCCCCTGGATGAATACGCCGCTGTAGTTTTCTACATTAAAGCTTACCTGTTCACCCTTGAACTCCTGATCAGCCCCTTCTTGTTCCATCTGGTACACCACTCCTCCGCGGGCGGTCACCATGTTGTTGGCTTGGTTGAAAACAAGCGAATTGGCCTGCACTGTGTGGGCAGTGTTTCCCGCTTCGTCCCGCATGTAGAGGCTGACCCCTCCGTTCAGTTCTATAAGCGCTTTCTCATCGTCTAAAGAGCTGTAATCCAGGGTCTCCGCAGATCTAATCTCAATGCTGTTTTCAGCTTGCGCATTGGTGGCATCTTCGGCGAAGCCGACCTGCGGTACTTCAGTGAATAAACTGCGGTAGTATTCCAGCAACCTGTTCTCAAGTTCACGGCGGCTGCCAGCCGTATCCATATTGAGTTTTTCTAGCCAATCCTGCAGTTCAAAGTAACTGGAGGTGGTTATGTCTAAATAGATAGTATCTTTTATGAGGCTGTTCGGATCTGCTGTTTCCGGCTCGCTGTTTTGGGCAAATACACTGAAGGTCTGTACTATCAGCAGGACAGTGCTCATGAGTAAGACTCGCTTTATTGTGTTCACATGCTCAGAGTACATCCCGTAAAAAACGCCCCGTATAAGACTGCTCCGCCGCTGCAACCTCTTCCGGAGTTCCAGTTGCCACCACTTGTCCACCATTCACTCCGCCTTCGGGCCCCAGATCGATGATGTGATCGGCCTGCTTTATCACATCAAGGTTGTGTTCAATCAGCACCACCGTATTACTCCGGTCGACCAGCGAATGCAGAACCTCCATCAGCTTTTTCACATCAGCAAAATGGAGTCCGGTGGTCGGCTCGTCTAAAATATACAGGGTTTTTCCTGTACTCCGTTTTGAAAGCTCCAAACTCAATTTAACCCGTTGAGCTTCGCCGCCTGAGAGTGTAAGCGCGGACTGTCCGAGCTTAATATAGTCCAGCCCGACTGCATGCAGCGTATCAAGACGCCGTTTCACCGATGGTATCCGGGCAAAAAAACTGCGGGCCTCTTCGACATCCATCTCGAGTATATCATGGATATTTTTACCCTTATAACGGATGTCGAGTGTTTCCTGATTGAAGCGTTTCCCCTTGCAGACATCGCAGGTAACGTAGACATCTGGTAGAAAATGCATCTCTATTTTTATGGTTCCATCACCCTGACAGTTTTCACAGCGACCTCCCTTTACATTGAAGGAGAAGCGTCCCGGTTTGTAACCGCGGGCCTTCGCTTCGGGCAGAGAGGCAAACAGCTCTCGAATAGGGGTAAACAATCCTACGTAGGTGGCCGGGTTGGATCGGGGGGTTCGACCGATGGGCGCCTGGTCGATATTGATGATCTTATCGATCTGCTCTACACCTTCAATGGCGCTATAGGCTCCTTCGGCATGGTGTGATCTGTTCACTCGGTTTGCCAGCGCTGGATACAGCAGGTCATTCATGAGGGTCGATTTACCCGATCCGGATACACCGGATATCACTATCAGCTTGCCGAGAGGAAACTCTACGTCGATATTCTTCAGGTTGTGTTCTTTGGCGCCGCGCAGAAACAGGGATACGTGCTTGCCCTTTCGCTTCTCAGCGGGACCAACTATTATCTCTTTTCCTGAAAGATAACGTCCGGTCAAACTATGTTCGTTTTCGAGTATGTCCTGCAGCCGGCCTTCGGCAATTACCTTTCCACCATGGATACCCGCTCCAGGCCCGAGATCAACAATATAATCGGCTGTACGCAGTGTCATCTCATCGTGTTCGACTACGATCAGGGTGTTCCCTAAATCTCTGAGATGTTTCAGGGTCTGAATCAATCGTTCGTTGTCGCGCTGGTGCAGTCCGATCGTTGGTTCGTCCAGGATGTAGAGTACTCCGACCAAAGAGGAACCTATTTGGGTCGCAAGCCTTATTCGCTGGGCCTCGCCTCCTGATAGTGTAGAGGCTTTGCGTTCGAGTGTGAGGTATTCCAGCCCGACACTTTGCATGAATTTGAGCCGGCTGACTATCTCTTTCATAATCTGATCGGAAATCAGTTTTTCGGTTTCATCCAGGGCCAGATTACTGAAAAACTCAAATGCACTGTCAACGGACATCAGGGTTGCGCTGTAGATGTCGATTCCGCCTACATGAACCGAGAGTGCCTCAGGTTTGAGCCGTTTGCCGTGACAGGTCGGACACTCTTTTTGACTCATGAACTGTTCGAGCCAGCTTTTGATGCCATCTGATTTGGTTTCCAGGTACCGGCGCTTCAAATCATTCAGGACCCCTTTGAACTGGGAGTTGTACTCGAAGCGGCCCTGTCGACGCTCACTTACATAGGTCACGTGTATCTCTTCGTCGCTGCCGTAGAGAATGATATCGTAGATATCTTGCGGCAGTTCGTCGAAGGGGGTATCAAGACTGAACTGATAATGATGTGCTAAAGATTCGAACCAGCTGCGGTGCCATGCAGCTTCCGGATTTGCGGTGGCAATAGCACCCTCATTGAATGAAAGTGATTTATCGGGAATGACCAGGTCCGGATCGAACTCCATAGTATCGCCGATTCCCAGGCAGGTTTCACAGGCGCCGTACGGATTATTAAAGGAGAACAAACGCGGCTGCAGTTCAGGCATGCTGATGCCGCAGACCGGACATGCGTTCTTTTGTGAGAAAAACTGCTCTTTTTCCCCCTCATCGTCCTTACGAACCGCAATCAGAGTTCCGTCAGCAACTTCTAAAGCGGTTTCTACCGCTTCGGCAATACGTTTGCGGGCTTCAGGGCTGCTTTTTACTCGGGCTACGACGATCTCTACATCGTGTTTCCGGTTTTTATTCAGACTGACCTCTTCGTCAAGGGAATGGATCTTGCCGTCGATTCTCACGCGAACGAAACCGGCCCGCTTTGCATCGTCTATCACCTTTTGGTGTTCACCCTTTTTTCCCCGCACTACCGGTGCCAGAATCATCAGCTTTGTTCCGGATGGATAGGCAAGAATTGTGTCCAGTATCTGGTCGACCGACTGCTCCTGTATCGGTCGGCCGCAGATTGGACAGTGAGGATGACCGGTTCGAGCCCATAAGAGCCTGAAGTAGTCATAAATCTCTGTGACTGTACCCACGGTTGAACGCGGGTTGCGATGAGTAGTTTTTTGTTCAATCGAAATTGCCGGAGACAAGCCTTCGATGTAATCGATGTCGGGTTTTTCCATTCGGCCCAGGAACTGGCGGGCATAGGAGGAGAGCGATTCCACATACCGCCTCTGACCCTCTGCGTATATCGTGTCAAAGGCCAATGACGATTTACCGGAGCCGCTCATCCCTGACACTATTATGAGGGAATCACGCGGTAATTCCAGATCTATATTCTTAAGATTATGCTGGCGAGCACCTTTTATGATGATTTTTTTCATGCAACTACCTGTAGTGGAGTACTATTGGAAGCACCTCTAACGAAGGGGAGGCAACTTGATTCCGGGCCAGATTAGACCAGATTCCCGCGCGTCTGTATTCAGCGACAATCAGCCAGATTTTCTCGGCCTTCTCGGCTTCATCGATTCCGAGCATCGCCATACCCAGCAAATACAGTTGCCGATAGAGCCCCACTGAATCAAAATATTTCTGCAGTTGCTCTATTGACCTAGATTCCTCCAGCAGTAATTCTGTATTTTCTATGAAGAATTTGTCGAGGCCGGGATTCATATCATAACGTATAAAACTGTATTCGGGATCCCGGGCCTGGTGATGTTCGATGGCAATCGAAAACGAAGTGGTCAGCGACAGCAGCAGCTGCCGTACGGCTTGTCGGTACTGCTGCTGCTGTAGTGAAATCTCGCCCAGCTGTTCGTACGCTTTTCGCACCGGTTTGTCGGTGAGGCGGTACAGTTCGAGCAGCTTATCAGGCCCTTCCGACAGAAACTTATTTACCATTGCCCGAACACGCTCTTCCGGCAACGGTTGGGTATGAGCCTCTTCAACAACCTTTTGTAGATAGGATTGCATTTCATCCCACTCTTCGAGACGGCGGTGAACCTCGGCTAAGCTGTAGTACGCATTTATACGTTCTGATTTCGGAAAAAAATTACGCTGTTCCTCGAGGGCATCCTTGTACTTCGCCTTGGCCGCAGTATACTCGCCCTCTGCTGCAAATACATGTCCGATCCACATGTGCACATTTGCAAACAGCGGGTCTTCCTCGGCTACTGCTCTAAAAATTCTGAGAGCCGATCCGAGTTTGCCCTCATCATAGGCCTTGATGCCCCGCTCCATTTGGAGCCACTGCGGGAGTGGTGCATTATCCGCATCTTGAGCACATGCCGGTTGCGAGATAAAAACAAACCCGATCACAAGCGTTGCAGCAATTGCAGTACGCAAGCCGAAATCATTTATCGTACGTATCACAGCTTTTTCAACTCCTCTACGAAGGCCTCATAAGCACTATCCGGATCAACTTTTCGCAAAACTTCACCATGCTTAAAAAGGATAATCTCCTTGCCTGCACCGGTTATACCTAAATCTGCATGCCGGGCCTCTCCGGGTCCGTTTACCACACAGCCCATTATTGCAACCGTAATATCCTTTTCTAAACTGTAGAGCACCGGTGCAACTTTTTCCACGAAGCTGTGTGTATCGAAAGTCGCTCGACCGCAGCGCGGACAGGAGATAATTTGCGGGCGATGAATACCGCGGCCGGCTGCACCCAGAATCTCAATTCCGGTTACTATTTCATTTACCGGCGAGTCGGATAAGCTCACCCTGATAGTATCGCCGATGCCCTGCTCCAGCAGTTTTACCATTGCAACGCTGCTCTTGA
>CAZAMY010000029.1:0-11649 GCA_964485995.1 uncultured Sediminispirochaeta sp. | reverse complement strand
CAAGGATTCCGACTTCAGTCTGCTGGTCACCGAAAACACCCCCTTCGGTCTGCACGACCTGGAGCTGGCGGTACAGGTGCTCTCCGGCCTGGATATGCCGATGGGGGTGGTGATCAACCGTGCCGATATCGGCCACAGCGATGTAGAGGCCTTTTGCCGCGCAAAGCAGGTTCCGGTGCTCCTGCGCATCCCCTACAGCCGCCGGGTGGCCGAGTTTTACGCCCGCGGCGAGAGTATCGTGGATGCTGACCCCGATTTCCTTACGAGTTTTCGGGAGATGTATCGCAGCATCGAGTCGATGGTAGCCCGGCGGAAGGCCGCCGAGGGAGCAGCTGATAGAAGCGAACAGCAGGAGGGGCGCGAAACATGAAGCAGATAGTAATTCTCAGCGGAAAGGGCGGCACCGGTAAGACCTTTGTCTCCGCTTCTCTGGCCTGTCTGGCCGAAAATGCCGTGTGTGCCGACTGCGATGTGGATGCGGCTAATCTGCACCTTCTACTGGAACCGGAGGTGCGGGAGACCCACGAGTTCAAAGGCGGGCGTATTGCCGAGCTGAATGCTGACGCCTGTACCGGCTGCGGAGTGTGCGTTGAGCACTGCCGCTTCGATGCCCTGGGTATGGTGCCGGCCGGACCGCAGACAACAGTAGCCGAGGTAGACCCGGTGGCCTGCGAGGGCTGCGGGGTCTGCGGACTGGTTTGCCCGACCGAGGCTTTTAGCTTTCGCACCAGCGATGCGGGCCGGTGGTATGTTTCGGATACACAGTACGGTCCAATGGTACACGCCCATCTGTTTGCCGGGGAGGAGAACTCCGGCAAGCTGGTGCAGCAGGTGCGGGCCAGCGCCCGTACAGTTGGCGAGGAGCGACGGAAAGACTGGGTGGTGATCGACGGGCCGCCGGGAACCGGTTGTGCGGTGATGTCTGCTATGACCGGGGTTGATATGGTGGTACTGGTGACCGAACCGACTACCGCCGGCGTTCACGATGTAAAGCGGGTCATCGAAGTGGCTCTGCATTTCGGTATTCCGGTGGGGATGGTGATCAACAAGAGCAGCATCAATCCGGAGATGGCGGATGAGCTGCGCTCATTTGCCACTGAGAAAAAAATTCGGTATCTTGGTGACATCCCGTATGACAAACGAATCGTAGATTCGGTTGCGGATTTGAAACCCTACGCATGCAATTTTGACGATGATATTGCCGACCGACTGAAATCGGTGTGGAAAAATATCAACGAAGTATAAAGGAAGGATAACAGATGGCTTCTCAACAGGAAGATAGACAGGCGCAGGATGCCCGTCTGAAAGAACGTATGGCCGGCATTTCCCACAAACTGCTGGTAATGAGCGGGAAAGGCGGGGTCGGTAAAACCACCGTTTCTGTGAATATTGCCCTTACATTGGCAGAGAAGGGGTATACGGTCGGTCTGCTGGATACCGACCTGCACGGTCCCAATGTTGCCAAGATGCTGGGGGCGGATAACGCTCAGCTGATCTCTTACGACGACGGTATTGAGCCTTTCAGTGTGCTGAAGAACCTGAAAGTGGTGAGTCTTTCGATGGCCGGCCACGGTCCGGATACTCCGGTGATCTGGCGCGGGCCGCTGAAGATTGGTGTTATCAAACAGTTTCTGGCCGATGTGAACTGGGGCGAGCTCGATTACCTGGTAGTGGACACCCCGCCGGGCACCGGCGACGAGCCGCTGACGGTTGCTCAGCTGCTGCCGGAGATGGACGGCAGTGTTGTGGTGACCACCCCGCAGCAGGTCGCGATCCTCGATTCCAGGAAGAGCATCAACTTTTCGAAACAACTCAATATCCCTGTTCTGGGGGTGGTTGAGAATATGAGCGGTTTTATCTGCCCGCACTGCGGCCAAGAGACTCCCCTGTTCGGGAAAGACGGCGGCAAGCAGGCTGCCGAAGAGATGGAAGTACCCTTCCTGGGTGCTGTGCCCATCGAGCAGGCTTTGATGGAAGCCGAGGATAACGGCTATCACTATATCACCGAAAAACCTGAGAGCATCTCATCTAAGGCTATGCGCAAGATAGTGGATAATATCCTCGGGAATATAGAGAAGAATGTAGCTGCCGAGGGCTCCGCGAAATCGGATAAAGGCTGACGAACGGCCTCTATGCGTACGTATTTAGACTGTTTTGCCTGCTTCATGGACCATGGACTGGGGATCGCCCGGCGTAGCGGTCTGGACGAAACTGCACAACGTGAGGTGCTGAACCGGGTGGCGGAAATGCTGCCCGGTTTTCCCCCTGAGGCTACCCCGCCCGAAATGTCACTGCAGATAAACCGGATGATTCGTGAAATTACCGGGCGCACCGATCCCTTTGCCGAAGAGAAGCGACAGAGTAACCGGCTGGCCTTGAATGCGGTTCCGGGGGTGCGCGAACTTATAGCCCGCAGCGAAGACCCCCTGCTGACGGCCATCGAGTTTGCCATTGCCGGCAACAGTATCGACCTCGGGGTCTCCAGCGATCTGGATATTTCTGCTGCTCTGCAGCAGCTGGTACAGGACGAGGAGACGCGCATCGGTGCCGAAAACCCGGCCAACTTCGCGCTGCCTGCCCTGCGGAATGATCTATCACAGGCGGCGCGCAGAACGCCCGGCGGCACTGGGGCCGCCGGAACCCTGCTCTACATAGCCGATAACGCCGGAGAGATCGTCTTCGATATGCTGCTGATCGAGCAATTACAGCGTGAGTATCCCCGAATGAGGATTACCGCGGCGGTGCGTCACGCACCGATCATCAACGATGCAACTCTATCGGATGCTGAGGAGATCGGTTTGACCGAACTGGTTCCGGTTATCTCCAGCGGAAGTGAAGCGCCGGGAACCCCGATGGCGATGGTGAGCGACGAGTTTCGAGATCGGTTTGATTCGGCGGATGTGGTGATCAGCAAGGGGCAGGGCAACTACGAGACCCTCTCGGATGTCGAGCGCGAGATGTATTTTCTCTTTAAGACAAAGTGCAAGGTGATAGCGCGACACAGCGAAAGCCAGGTCGGTGATATTATGCTTGTACACAAGCCCGCCTGATCGCGGGTTTGTGTACAGCTTCGGATATGGGGTATGCGGCCGGTTCGCCCGGCCGGCTACCGTGACTCGTGCATCCTTTGCAGCTCTTCATGCGTGGCCGCATCAGCGCTCATTACTGCTCTCCTTCTCACCGGTCGTGCTTAGAAGCGGTCGAAGTCGTCGTCATCCAGGTTGATCACCTCTTCGGGTTTTACCGGTTTGATGCCGGTTTCCTGGCTCTCGCTGTTCCACCCATAATTCTGCTGTCCCGTCTGCGCACTGCGGCTTTGGCCGCTGCCGGTCCGGTTGGGGCGAGTTTGAGCGGCGCTGGCCTGCGAACGGCCTCGAGCTGTGCCGCCGCGATGCTGGCTGCGCTGGTCGGTGATCATCTGCGTTTCGCCGACTAATCGCCGGTCGAGTTTGAACTGTCCCACTAAACCGCGGAGCTGATCCGACTGTCCAGCCAGCTCTTCCGCCGCCGATGCGCTCTCTTCGGCACTGGCGGTGTTGGCCTGGGTGGCTTGATCGATCTGATCTAAACCTTCGGTAATCTGTTCAATGGCCTGGGCCTGTTCGCGGCTGGCCTGTGCAATTTCTTCCAGAAAGTTGGCGACCTTGCCGGAGCCTTCAACGATCGAACTAAGCTGTGTGGCCGTAGACTCGGCTGCCTGGGTTCCCTGTTTGATGTTCTGGACCGTTTCGTCGACCATTGCGGTGGTTTCTTTGACCGAGTCGGCTGATTTTACCGCCAGGTTGCGCACTTCGTCGGCAACCACGGCAAAGCCCTTTCCGTATTTACCAGCACGGGCCGCCTCAACGTTTGCGTTCAGGGCCAGCAGGTTGATTTGGAATGCGATGTCGTCAATGACTTTCACTACCTTATTGATTTCATCGGAAGAGGCATTGATGCGCTCCATTACCTGTGATAGTTCGTTCATCTGTCCATTGCCGGTTTCGGCATCCTGGGTGGCCTGTTTGGCCAGGGCGTGGGCTTCGCTTGCATTTTCCGCGTTCTGTTTCGACTGGCTGTTGATCTCATTGGTAGAGGAGGTAATTTCCTCGAGTGAGCTGGCCTGTTCGGTGGCTCCCTGGGAGAGGTTCTGGCTGGCTTGAGATACCTGGTCGGCTCCGCCGGAAACCTGTTCTACTGCATTGTTGACCTGGCTCAGCAGGTCGTTCAGCGATTGCTTCATTATCACCAGCGACTCACCGAGCTGGTCTCTGGCAGAGGCCTTTTCCACATCCGCCGAGAAGTCGCCTTCGGCAAAATGGCTGATGATGCCGGCCTTGTACTGCAGCGATTTCTGCATCTGCCGCATGGCGTCGGCCAACTGGCCGATCTCATCCTTCTGATCGACTGCCAGGTCGACATCTAAGTCGCCGTCAGCGATTGCCGAGGCGAAGCGAACGCCTTTCTGCATTGCCCGGGTTATGGAGAGGGTAATTACAATTGCGAATATAATTCCCACAATAACGGCAATCGCCAGAGCAATAAGAATCAGGGCGATCGCCTGCTGCTGTACCGAATACATCAGCTCCTCTTCATAGGTTCTCACTGCCTCGGCATCCTCAACAAACAGCCGGGCCGCACGCACCATGTCATCTTCCGCTTGCAACTGCCGCTGCTTGGCGGCAACGTTTTGATTAAAAGCCTCATGGTAATTTTCTGCAGCGTTCAGCATGTCGTCCATCTGCTGAATATCGGAGCGAACCTCCATTTTCGCGCGGGTCTCTTCAATTTGATCGTACATCTGCTGCATGTGGTCATCCATAGCCTGCTGATACTGGTCGTCATGGGTCAGGAGGTAGTCCTTTTCGATGGTACGGGCTTCCCAGACCATTTTTAGCAGACGGTTGGCATCATCGGCTTTTTCAACCCGAAACTCCAGGTCTTCGACTGCCGCACCGGCGTTGAACTCCTGCTGCATCTGCTCGGTCTGGGATGTACGCAGCGCCAGAGCTGCTTCCTGCGCATTTTCAGCAGCTCGCTCCATTGTGTTTCGGGTGGGAACTAGTTCTTCATTGAAGATGCGGATATATTCATTGAAGTTAGTTTGGTAATCTGTGGCTTCAGCGCTGAGTCTCTGCAGCATCTGAATCGCTTCGGTTTCATTCGATTTTCCGGTAGTGGTTTGAATTTGCTGCTCGATATCGGTCAGATACTGTCTTACGCTGTCGATTGACTCCTGATCCTCCCGCAGAATGAAGTTCTTTTCGGCGCGGCGGACATTCAGGGCATCTTTTACCAGTTGGCTGGCATCATCGGCAATATCGACCACGTGCACTATGTTATTCATGCTGTTCCAGGCCAGCAGCCCGATGAGAGTAATGATCACGATCATTACCCCAAAACCGCCGCCGATCTTCACACCAAGTTTCAGATTTTTAAACATACCTTTTCTCCTCTATTCAGGTAGCGTGATACGAGTTGATTAATTGATCTCAACGTAGTATATTTTAAGTAACCGAAGAGTCCATTTTCAACAATATATAGAAAAAATGTCTTACAGATTAGGTTTTTTTTACAAAACAGACAGAAGTTAACTCAGCAGCAGGTGTAGTAATTTGTGAATAAATGTGTATGAAAAAATGCACTCTTTACAGATTTTGGATAGTTCTGTAATAAAGTTTGATTAGTAATTCATTATATATAAACAGAATAGGCTGTATGAGGGACAACGGTTTTACTTGGCATAATAATTGCATGTTTGTATAGAGAATAACAGATTATTATCAGGAATAGGATATATATGAGTTCAATTGCAAAAACAGCGAATCTACTGCGGCAACAGGAATTAAGCACCGAATTAATCAGGAAATCGATCCATATGATGATTGCGTTGGTACCGCCGCTCGCATCCCTCAATCTGGAGGTAACTCTGCTCATGTTGGGCAGTGGGGTCCTCTTTTATGCATGGGCAGAAATCCAGCGGCTGGAGGGGCGGAATATCGGTTTTATCTCCTTTGTTACTGTAAGCGCATCACGCAGCAGAGATATGAACGGCATAGTGTTTGGGCCGATTACCCTAGCGATGGGAGCGATGATAGCCCTCATGCTGTATCCTGAACCGGCTGCCAGCCTGGCTATCTATGCACTTGCATTCGGGGATGGTCTCTCCAGTTTAGTCGGGAAGGCCTTCGGACGTGTGAGGATACCCTGGAGCGGAGGAAAAACTGTGGTCGGAAGTTTGACCTGTTTCTTCGTAGTGTTTCTGCTGGCGATCGGAACTGTGCCGACTCTGTTTGCCGCGGCATCCGTTGCCGTTGTGGCGACTATGCTCGAGATGCTTCCCTCCAGAGACCTTGATAATATCATTCTTCCGGTGGGGGTCGGTCTGTTTACCTACCTGCTGATGATATAAACCCGGAGCTTAAAAACCTAGAACCAGAGATATATGGTGTGGGTGCGGTGAGCAAAAATAAAGGTGCCCAAAACCGTCAATACCAGTCCAATTATTCCTAACCAGGCGTGGGCAAAATAATAGGTCAACTGCATCCCGGCTATCACCAGCAGCAGCGCTACCGCATTAAAAGTGTAGTTACGGTCCGAGTGCAGTCCGGCAGCGTATATATAATTCAGTACGGAAAAGATACTCAAAATATAAAAGGCAAGTGTAAAACCGGTAGTTTTGCCTGCATCACAGATCAGGGGCAGGGTGAAACGTGTGCAATCAACCGGCAGGGTAGCCGCGATTACAACCGCAACTATAAAGGCTGTAGACAGATACACTCCCTGTTTCTGAAAGGTGAGCCCGGTTGAGAAGAGACCTGAAAGAAACAGGCACAGTACTGCAAATAATCGACCAAAAAAGACAAACTTAGTAAGCGGCATAAGGGTGAATAGGGAGGTGATGTAGTGGGACATCGGGATGGCCAGCAGTCTTAAGCTGGAAAAGGCGAATCCGAGCAGTGCAAACTGAAAGAAAAAAACCTCCGGTGACGGGGTTTTCCTAAAAAAGAGAAACAAGCCCAATAGCGCACCTCCGCTTACTGCAGCTTGTAACGCCAGCCCTGTAATGAGCAGAAAAGGATTCCCCTGCGGTATCATCTCCGGAAGAAGAGCAAAAGATCGTAACCCTTCAGAAAAGATAAATAAAAAGAGGATAACAGCAATATGGATGAGCACTATTATCTGTGCAGTGGTAGTCGCACCGATAAGGAAGCGTTTTCGCACTTTCCGCGTCATGTCTCCACTGTACGAGTACTCTAATGAAAAATCAATATCCTGCTGCCACGAAAAACATCTACAGCTGCGGCGATTTTTGTTCGATATAGAAAGTGGAGGACGGACAAATGCTAAAACGCTTGATTCTCATTGGAGTATTAATTTTATTCGCTCTATCACCTTTAGCCGCCGGAGATGTGGCCACTTTCGTCAATCTAGGCTTTTCGGAAGACTCATCCGTGTTTATGTTCGGCCAGTACGGGGTGGAGGATGGAGAAGAGCGTCCATATGCAGAGATCTATACTGTTGATGTACATAAAAACTCCTTTGTCAAAAACGGAGAGAGCAAGCAAGAGTTCAATGATGAAGTTCAGCCGGGGCAGGACGGCTCCGGGGCTCTGTTCAATCTACTGCATACTGTGGCTCCCCAGGTAAAAAAATACTCGATCGATCACCTCAAAACCGGGCGTCTGGTGTATGTGCATGTCGACGGTGATAAACCGAAAGAGCGCATCGAGTTCAGAGACTTTTACCGCGGCGATTCCTATGTGCTGACCCTTGTTCAACAGAAATTCGGCACAGGCCGGGATGTCAGCGCCTCATTTCATATAAATTTAGCAGTAACCAGCAAAGGCGGGGCCACTCGTACCTATACCCTCGGAATCCCCGACTATCGCCGTGAAGGGGTGCTTTCCTACCGGATACAGGAAGTGTTTTTCTCGCCGGCGGAAAGCGGCCTGGTAGTAGTGGTCGAAAAGGAACTCTGGGACGATCAGGGAAAAGACATCCGCTACATGGTAGAAACTACTTCTCTGGTTCAATAAGTACCGGGACGGCCGGCAGATTTATATCTGCAGAAATGCGGAACTGCACTGATAGCTGTGCTGCCGGCCGCAGCATTGACCATCCCGCCTCTCCTTAGTACAATACTGCTGCAAATTATTCTCCAAAAAACAATAAGATAGCTAATAGAGGTATATATGGCGGAAAAAATTACCCCCCGCAGTGAAGATTACTCCAAGTGGTATGTAGATATTGTAGTGCAGGCCCAGCTGGCCGATTACTCACCAGTCAAAGGGTGCATGGTAATCCGCCCGCGGGGATACGCCCTATGGGAAGCTATTCAGGGGCAGCTCGATACGATGTTCAAGGAAACCGGACACAGCAACGCCTATTTTCCGCTGCTGATCCCTGAAAGCTTTATTCATAAAGAAGCCGAACATGTGGAGGGCTTTTCTCCGGAGCTGGCGGTAGTGACCCACGCCGGCGGCGATGAACTGGATGAGCCCCTGGTCATTCGTCCCACTTCCGAGACCATCATCTGGAGCATGTACAAGAAGTGGATACAGTCCTACCGGGATCTGCCGCTTTTGATCAACCAGTGGGCCAACGTACTGCGTTGGGAGAAGCGAACCCGTCTATTCCTGCGGACCAGCGAGTTCCTGTGGCAGGAAGGCCACACGGCCCATGAAACCAGAGAAGAGGCGGAGGAAGAGACCCTGAAGATGCTCGAGGTCTACCGCCGCTTTGTCGAGGATTACATGGCGGTTCCGGTGCTCACCGGCCGCAAAACCGAGACCGAAAAGTTTGCCGGCGCGATCAACACCTATGCGATTGAAGCGATGATGCAGGACAAACGGGCCCTGCAGGCCGGCACCAGCCACTTCCTGGGGCAGAACTTTGCCAAGGCCTTTGATGTGACCTATCAAACCAAAGCGGGCCAGCTCGACTATGTGTGGGCCACCTCCTGGGGTGTCTCCACCCGCTTGATCGGTGCACTGATTATGACCCACTCGGACGACCGCGGTTTGGTAGTTCCACCGCGGCTGGCACCCACCGAGGCGGCGATCATACCTATTTTCAAAAACAAGAACAAAGCCGAAGTGGTTGCTTACGCCGAAAAGCTCTACGATCAAATGAAGGGGCGCTACAAGGTGGTGTTCGACGACGACGATGCCAATTCGCCGGGTTGGAAGTTCGCCGAGTGGGAGATGCGCGGTGTGCCGGTGCGCATCGAGATCGGTCCCCGGGACATGGAAAACGGCAAGGCGATGCTGGTGCGCCGGGATACCGGCGAAAAAGAGCCGGTAGCCATCGAAGCTGCCGCTGACCGGGTTGGCGAGCTGCTGGAACAGATACAGAAAGATCTGTACGAAAAGGCCCTGGAGCTGCGCCGGGAGAATACCCACGAGATGGACGACTACAAGGCGTTCAAAGCCCTCTACAACGACGGGAACGGTTTTGTGGATACCCACTGGTGCGGCTCCTCCGAATGCGAATTGGCCATCAAAGAGGATACCAAAGCCACCATCCGTGTGCTGCCCTTCGATCAGGGCGAAATGGAAGGTAAAAAGTGTATTCGCTGCGGAGAGGCCGCTACGCACCGGGCAATTTTTGCCAAGGCTTATTAGGCAGCGTCTCCCGCAGCGGGAAACCGTCTGGATTTCGCCCAGGATAACAGTGCTCACTTACCGCCCGCCGGCGCTCACAAAGCCCGGCCGGGCGTTTTTTTGCCATTACAAAAACATTTTGTTTCATTGAATTTTTATGTTAGTATAATAAAAAACTATGGGCGCGTACAATTATGAGATCTTCAGCATTCAGCTGGACCTCGCATCCGAGCGAAGGCTGGTAGAAAAGTTTCTGGCCTCACAGCAGCTCAAATTAGACTCAGATGTCGATCACACTCTGGTAGTAAAAAGCGGAGGTAAGCTCATTGGCACCGGTTCTCTGGCGGGAAACGTGCTGAAATGTATTGCCGTTGATCAGGACTACCAGGGCGAAGCGCTCACCAACAAAATCGTCACCGAGCTCGAACTGGAAGCATACCATCGCGACATTGAACATCTGTTTCTCTTTACCAAAGCCGAAAACCGGACCGTGTTTGAGAGCCTGGGATTCGGGACGGTCGCCGGTATCGGCCGGTCGGGTGAGGAGCCGGGGATAGTTCTGCAGGAGAAGCCGGACGGGCAGGTGGACACGTGGTTGAAAGCCTTGGCTGTTAGTGAGGCCGCCGGGCCGGCGACAGCGCTGGTGATGAACTGTAACCCTTTTACCGTGGGCCACCGGTACCTGATTGAGCAGGCTTCCCGCAGGGCAGCTGCGGAGGGACAGCTGGTGCACCTGTTTGTTGTCTCTGCCGAGCGATCGCTGTTTCCCCAGCAGGTGCGCTACGAGTTGGTGCGGAAGGGGACTACGGGGTTTGAGAATGTGAGAGTGCATCACGGCGGGCCGTATATCATCTCGGGAGCCACCTTCCCGTCCTATTTCCTCCGTGATAGTGAGGCGGTGACCGCCAGCCATGCCCGGCTTGACCTGCAGATTTTCGGTGAGCGCATTGCACCGGCCCTGAACATTCGCCGCAGAATGGTCGGCGAGGAGCCCTACTGTCCGGTAACCGCCGCCTACAACCGTCAAATGCAGAGAATTCTGCCGGCTTTCGGGATTGCGGTTGAGGAAATCCCCCGGCTCTCACATGCCGGTACGGCGGTGAGTGCTTCCAAAGTTCGTGAACTGATTCGTGAGAACGACTGGACATCGATAGAAGCGCTGGTGCCGCCGTCCACCTGGGAGTTTTTGAACAGCCCGGCAGCGGTGCCGGTGATAGAACGAATCCGGCATGCGAAGCGACGACACTGAAGATATGAAGATACACAGGGAGGAGCAGGAGGATGGAGCTGATTCGAACCGGCAAAGCCGGAACCTTGGAATCGAGTGATGTGCTGATAAGCGTTCGGACCAATCCGGAGAATAAGATAGACATTAAGTTGAAAAGTATTGTGGAAAAGCGCTTTGGAAGGCATATCGAGCAACTGGTACGGGATATTTTGAAGGAGAAGCAGGTGAGTTCGGCAGTTGTGGATGTGGACGACCGCAGCGCACTGGACTGCGTGATCAGGGCCCGACTGGAAACGGCCCTGTATAGAGCGGCGGGCATACAAAAGTACCGCTGGGAGGAGCTGTGATGAAACTGCGCAGAACCATGCTGTACGTACCGGGCAACAACCCCAATATGGTGAAGGACGCTCATATCTACCGCTCCGACTCGGTGATGTTCGATCTGGAAGACTCGGTGGCGGTCCGCGAAAAGGACTCCGCCCGCTTTCTTATTTTTCATGCACTGCGCTGTATCGACTACGAAAATACGGAAACGGTGGTGCGGATAAACGGTCTCGACACCCCCTTCGGGCGTGACGATGTAGAGGCGATGGTTCGTGCCCAGCCGGATATCATCAGGCTGCCGAAAACCGAAAAGCCGGAGGATATCGAAACGATCGACGAGTTGCTGAAAAAGGTAGAGAAGCAGGCGGGAGTTGAAGTGGGGCGGATAAAGTTGTTCGCCGCCATCGAGAGCGCCCGCGGCGTAGTCAATGCCTACAAGATTGCCACCTCGAGCGAACGGCTGGTGGGCATTGCCTTCGGTGCCGAGGATTTCGTGACCAACTTGCATACCAG